>NZ_JBHYGG010000112.1:0-140290 GCF_051859125.1 Gemmata sp. | reverse complement strand
ACGGAGGGCGGCCCCTACCAGATCTCAGCTTTTGGTTCGTAGGGGCCGCCCTCCGTGGCGGCCCGCGTGAGGCGACGGATTTCAACACAGCAACTCGGCGTCACACCCGGCCGCGCGCCAGCGCGGAGCGGTCGAGCGCCCGCATGACGGCCGAGTACCGGCGGGCGGTGGCGTGGCGGTCCACCACGCCGAGGGCGTGCGTCAGGCCGGGCACGTACAGGCACATCGTCAGCCCGAGGTTGGCGGCGGCCGCGGACCGGTCCCCGGTCGCCAGGACGGCGAGCGGCGGGCAGATCACGGCGAGAGCGGTCAGCAGCATTGCACGGTCTCCGTCGCGGGCACCGCCAAGATAGCCGGGGTCCATGAAGCGCCGCTGAGACGCGGATGAGCCGCCCGTGAGACGCCCGGGGGGCCGGCGGTTGCGCGGAAAAATCGGCGCGACCCGCAAGCCGATACCGGCCGGCCCCTTCCGGCGTTGTGGGGCCCGCGCGTTTGACGCGCCGGCACCCGCGCCCTAAACCGTTCAACTCGCCCGTCACACCGAGGACCGCGGCATGCCGACTGTACGCCTGAAGCCCACGAGCGTCCGCGGAGTTTATCGGGGCACGGACGGGCGGGTGTACACGCGGGAGGACGGTGCCGAGCGGCCGTGCGACACGTGCGGGTGCTGGGCGCACACGCTCTACCACCTGGCCGGCCGAACGGTCTGCGGGCGGCACGTCGTCGTCACCGGCCGCGAGCGGATCCGCATGACCACGACGTTCGCGTGCCGGGTGTACGCCGCGGGCACGAGCGAGCCGCCGCCCCCGGGCACCGTCCTCCGCCGCGGCGACACGATGGCCGTGAGCGGCCCGCCCGAGCGGGTCGGGCGGTACGACCGGTTCCCCGTCGCCGGCGGGTTCATCCTCGTCCCCCGCAGCCGCTGGGCCTGGGAGTGACGCCCCCTCTGCGCCGCACCTCTCCTCTCCAGCACATGAGGTTCTGCCCGCCCGCTGCGAACGTGGGCCGGTGCGCCGGTGTCCCCGTCTGAGGTTCATACCTCGGAGGGGAAATGGTCATTACATGTCTCAAGGGCGATGCCACGTGCCCGCAGGCGCGTGGCACCAAGATCGTGTGCCACGTCTGCAACGACCTCGGGAAGTGGGGCAAAGGGTTCGTCCTGGCCGTCTCCCGGCGCTGGAAGGAGCCCGAGGCCGCGTACCGGACGTGGGCGGCCGCCGGGTTGAAGCTCGGTGAGGTTCAGTTCGTTCAGGTCGAGCCGCACATCTGGGTCGCCAACATGGTCGGGCAGCGGGGCGTGAGGACCGGGAGTTCCGGCCCGCCGATCCGCTACGCCGCGGTCGCCGCGTGTTTGCGACACGTGGCCCAGAAGGCACTCGAACTCGGTGCGTCGGTCCACATGCCGCGGATCGGGTGCGGGCTGGCCGGCGGCGAGTGGTCGCGGATCGAGCCGCTCGTCGAGGAGCACCTCTGCGGCCGCGGCGTGGCCGTGACGGTGTACGACTTCGGCTGACCGACCGACAAAATTCGGAACGCTCGTGAAAGGTTCGGCGGCGGGGTGCCATCACCCTTGCAGATCGAATCCACCCCCCACGAGGGTTCCGAGATGAAGCCGTCCCCTGCGGCCCGCGGGTTCACGCTGATCGAGCTGCTCGTCGTCATCGCGATCATCGCGGTCCTGATCGGGCTCCTGCTCCCGGCGGTGCAGAAGGTCCGCGAGGCGGCCGCACGGGCGAAGTGCCAGAACAGCATGAAGCAGGTCGCGCTCGCGGCCCACAACTTCCACGACGCGACCAACGCCCTCCCCGCGGGGATGAACAACGCCGTCGGGTCCGACGGCGCGGCCTACTCCGGCGAGGACCGCCGCGTGTGGTGCCACTACCTGCTCCCGTACATCGAGCAGCCCACGATGGGTCAGGCCGTCATCGACGTCGGCGCGACCAACGCCCTCTACGCCGTCGCCCCGACGGCGCAGTACGCCCCGACGCCGATCCCGTTCCTCACCTGCACGTCGGACCCGGCGTCGCCGAAGACCACCACGTTCGCGGGCAACCAGGGGTTCCACTCGAACTTCGTCGCCTGTGCCGGGAACACGCGGTTCAACGGGTCGAGCGGCACCGCCGCGTTCCAGTCGCTCAACGGGGTGTTCTCGCCGAACCCGGCCCTGCGGGTCACGCTCTTGGGGGTCACCGACGGCACCTCGAACACGGTGCTGGTGAGCGAGATCGTGCTGTCGCCCGACGCGGCCGGGCACGACACCCGCGGGCGGATCTGGAACAACGCCCGGTCGGGCGGCGTGCTGTTCAGCACGATGGGGACGCCGAACTCGAAGACGGTGAGCGACCGGGTGAACCACTGCCAGAGCATCCCGACCGCCCCGTGCGAGGCGGCGAGCGGCACCGACCTGCTCGTCCTGGCGCGGAGCCGGCACACGGGCGGGGTGAACGCCGCGATGGCCGACGGCTCGGTGCGGTTCGTCCGTGACGGTGTCGACCCGACCGCGTGGCTGGGGGCCGGCACCCGGGCCGGCGGCGAGGTGGCGGGCGACCTCTGAGAGCCCGCGGAACGAGGCAACGTGATCGGCACGAGGTCCAGGTGGTCGCCCCTCACCCATCCCGCCCGATTCACTCGCCGCGGTTGACGCTCACAGCCGCGGCGCAACGGGCAGGGCCGGGGAGTGATCCCCGGCCCTGTCGCGTTCCCGTGGTTCGGGAGAATCACCGCGCGGTGTTGACGCCGGCCGCGGAGTACAGCGAGCAGTGCCCGGTCTGGCCGCGGTAGATCAGCGACGCGCCGAGGGCCGCCAGTGCGAGCCCCAGCAGCCCGCCCTGGCCCAGGCCCGCGCCCGCGAGCACCGCCCCGCCCAGGGACGACGCCACCCGCTCGTTCGGCCCCACGTTCACCCGGCTGCGGCCCGGCCGGACCGGGTTGTCCAGGTCGCGGACGCCCTGGTGCGTCATCGGGAATTGAGTTGCGTTCGCCACGTCGGTTCTCCTTGGGTGTGATCGGACCACACGGACGGGGGATGACTCAGCAACTCGGGTGCCGGAGCGGATGGCCCGAGGCTGACGGGTCCTCCCGGACCCGAGCGGTCGGTGTCTCGTCCGGACCAGAACCAGACACGGACCCGCCGGCCGCGGTCACCGGCAACACGTCACAGGCACTTCAGGAACGCGACGAGGTCGGCCTTCTCGGCCGCGGTCAGGTTCAGCTCCAGCACGAGGTTGAAGAACTCGACCGTGTCCTCCAGCGTCAGGCACCGGCCGTCGTGCAGGTACGGCGGGCTCTCCTTGATGCCGCGGAGGGTGAAGCTCTTGATCGGCCCGTCGCCCGGCTCGTCGAGGAACCGCTCCAGGTGCAGGTCGTGCATCTGGTGGTCGAGGTAGAACGGGGCCGGGTGGCACACCGCGCACTTGCCCTTCCCGAAGAACACCTCCTCGCCGCGCTTCTCGCTGTCGCTGGCCCTCTTCGGGTCGAGGCGGCCGAGCAGGTTCAGCTTCGGGGCCGGGGGGAAGTCGAGCATCGCCTGGGCCTGCGACGCGTGCGGGATGTTCAGCCGCGGGATCTCCTGCATCCCCTTCTTGGCCGCCCGGATCGGGTCGCCGTTGAAGTACGCGGTCCGCTGCTCGAACTCGGTGAAGTCGTCGAGCGACCGGATGCTCCGCTTGCTCCCGTGGATCTGCTGGTTGAACACGCCGCGGAGGCTGGTCGTGTCGAGCCGGAACCGGCGCTCCTGCGGGCGGATGTCCGGGCTCAGGTGGAACTGCGCCGTGGTGTGACCGTTGACGTGGCAGTCGAAGCACGCGACCCCCATCTGCGGGTGCGGGGTCTTGCGGTCGTCGGTCAGGTTGAACTCCTCCTGGGGCAGCGGCGTCAGCAGCACCCGCATGCCCTCGAGCTGGACCGGCGTCATGATCTCCTTGAGCAGCTCGCGGAAGTTGCCCAGGTGGATCACCTGGCCGCGGGACACGTCGCCCAGCTCCGGCCGCTGCTGGAGGAACATCGCGGGCGGGAACTCGGGGAGGAACTCTTCGGGCAGGTCGAACTCGACGTCGAACCGCTCCAGCCGCGGGAACATCTTGATCTGCATGGCGGGGAACACCTGCCCGCCGTTCGCGTGGAGCGGGTGCGGCAGCGACGGGTACGGGAACGCGCCGGCCTTCTTGACCTCGGCCGGCGACATGCCCGCGAGCTTCTCCCACGTCACGCCCTCGGCGAGCCTCGCGGTCGGGCCGACGCACAGCGGCTTGCCGCGGGCCATCTTCGTGGCCTCGTCGAACTTCGGCTTGAGGTCGTACCGGGCCTCGAGGAGCTTCCGCTGGGCCGCCGCCACCTTTGGCCGCGCCTCCGACTCCTTCTTCATGACCTCGGCGAGCGTCTGGAACGGGTGGTCGGCCCCGAGCGGGTCGCGGGAGAACTCGAACCCGGTGATGCGGCCGCCGTTGGGCTGGTCCTTGAGCGCCGGCGTCAGGGGGGCGGGCTTCTTCCAGTCGAACTTCTCGGACTTGTCGTGCGCCGTTTCCTTCTGCTCGGGCCGCTCGACCGGTGCGGCTTTGGCGGCGACGGCCTCGGCGGCCGGGTCGCGGACGGGCCTGGTCTTGTCGTCCGGCCGGGCGATGAGAAACGCGCTGCCGAACAGGAGGCCGGCCGCGAAGAGGGCCGCGGGCTTCGTCGTAGGTGGCATGGAGTCCTCCGGACCTGGGAGAAAGGTGGGAACCCACCGTAAGGTCCGAAGAAGCACATCCCATGCCGCGACGTGGGGGACCACGTGCCCCGGGGTTGGCACCCTGGGGCACGCGGCCGCCCCCGTTCGGGGGCTCAGTGCTCGGAGTCCCGGAGGGACGACAGTCCGTAGCCCAGGGTGTGAACCCTGGGACCGATGGTACCAACCCCGGGTTCGGGTGCTTCACGGTCGGGGCGTGGCGCAGGTCGCGAGCGCCGACACCGCGCTGCACGTTGCGACGAGCGGGTCGTTCTCGCGGACCAACTCGACCGCGTTCACCCAGCTCCCGTCGGGCTTCTGCCGCAGCACCAACTCGCGCGACAACTCGTCGGCCCAGGAGCGCCCGTCGGGCAGCGCCAGCTTGAGGTCGCGGAACGCCTTGGCGGCCGACGCGGCGTAGTAGAAGTACACCGCCTCGCGGTTCGGCTCGTGCGCCTTCACGTAGGTGCCCGGGTGCGTGTCGGCGCGGAAGTGTTGTTCGAGCCACCAGCGAGCGACAAGTGGACGCAGGGGATCATCTCCCGCACCCCGATCGCAGATCGCCAAGGCGCGAACCCCATCCGCGGTCGCGCTCCCGTAGGAGTTGAAAGTGTGCGACGGACCCGGTTCCGGTTCCACAGCCGGTTCGGGTCGGAAGGCGTGCTTCATGTCGAGCTTGAGCCCGGGCGGGGCATCTCGGAACGGTACGATCCCGGCCTTGTTGCGAGTCGGGTCGTCGTAGATGAAGTGGAACCCGCCGTCGATGCCTTTGATTTGAAGCGTCACGAACGGCCAGTAGTTGTGACACCGGCGCACGAACAGAACCGCCGCCTTCGCGGTGGCGTCGTCGAGTTCGCCGGCGGTCTTGAGCGCGTCGAGCGCGAACAGCGTGGCAGAGAGGTTCGACTCGATCAGCGCCGGGGCGATGGCGTTCGGCTCGGGCTTCTTCGGCAGCACGCGGCAGTAGCCCCACCCGCCGTACGGCTTCTCGTTCGGCTTCCACCCGAGCGCCTCGGTCAGTTGCCGCTCCTTGAGGTACTTCACCCACCCGTCGCGGGCCACGAGGAAGTTGTGCGCCGTCGGGTGCGAGTACGCCTTGATCGCGAGCGCGGCCGTGTACAGCGGGTAGTCGAGCCCGTCCGGTCCGGGGTCGATGGTGCCGTCCTTGCGGGACAGCTTCGCGAGCCACGCGACGCCCTTCGTGATGGCCGCCTCGACCGCGGGGGTGCGGGCGCCGGCGTCGTGCGCCTCCTGGAGCGCGACCACGGCGAACGGCGTGAGGGCGGTGCCGTCCTTGAACGTGGCGTACACGTCCGACCGCCACGCGCCGTCGCCGCTTTGCTTCGAGAGGAGGTGGGTCACGCCGTGGGCGAGCGCCTCGCTCGCGGGCCTGCGGGTGACGGGCCGCGGGGCCGGGATGCCGTCGTCGGTTGGGGCGGTGACCACGACGTCGGGGACGGGAGCCGGGCCGCGCGAGCACCCGGCGAGACAGAGGAACGCGGCGAGGGCGGGGAGGGCGCGACGCATGACGGGGTTCCTGCGACGGGGCGTTGGGAAGCGAAGCGATGGCACGCGGACGACGCGGACGAAAGACCGGATCAAGAGGATCAGACAGGACCGCATTTCAAAGACCGGTCTTCATCTGATCGGCTCCTCATCTTGTCTTTCATCCGCGTCGTCCGCGTGCCATCGCTTTCTGTCTTACTACACGCGCTGGTCACTTCGCGGGTGCCGGGCCGCCCGGCTGCGACTCGCCCGTCTTCGGCTCGGCCGGCTTGGCCTCCTTCTTCTCGCGAGCGGCCTTGATGACCTCGGTCGGGAACGGGGTGCGGTCGGCGAGCAGGACGAGCAGCGCGCCGGCGGTGCAGAACGTCTTGCCGGTGATGCAGTGGTGCCCCTGCCAGCTCCCGTCCTTGTCCTGGGCCTTTTCGAGCCCCTTGACCATCTTGGCGTCCCAGTCGTCCCAGTCCTTGCCGCCGAGGAGCACGAGGGTCTCGCTGATGTTCATGAAGCTCAGGAACTCCTCGCCGCCGTTGTTGCCGAACCCGGCGACGAAGTTGTCGTTGCGGACGTTCTTGGCGAGGTCGGCCTGCACCTTGTCGTTCTGGACCTCGGCGACCTTCACCTCTTCGAGCTTCTTCTCGGCGCGGTCCCGCTCGTCCTTCGGGGCCTTGTCGTCGGCGAGCACCTTGCGGGCCTTCTCGGCGTCGAGCCGGAGGCTGTTGACGACGTCCTGGTAGTTGCCGGCCCCCTGGCCGACGCGGTACAGGGCGACGCCCGCGTCACCGGCCTTGCCGGCCATCGCGGCCACCGCCGGGGGGGCCGCCGCGACCCCGCCGGGGCCGGCCGGCTTCGGGTCCGCGGCCGCGACCGGGGCGGTGTTGTCGACGGAACTCTTCGCCTGCGCCAGCACCCGGGCCAGCGCCTTGTCGTCCACGACCGCGCCGCGCTCCTTGGCCCGCACGAGGCTCTTGTTGCAGATGCCCATCGAGAGCGTCGTGGCCCACCCGTTGTTCCCGGCGAACCCGCCGTCGGCCGTCTGGTGCCGCACGATCTTGGTCATCGTCTTCTCGAGCGCCGCGACGAGTTGCTTCTCCTGGTCGCCGGACTTGCCGCGGAACTCGGCCAGCACGAGGTTCACGAGGAACGTGTCGACGTAGTTGCCGATCTTGCTCTGGAGCTGGGTGCCGCGGACGTCGGTGACGTACAGCGAGTCCTTGTCGGCCTTCTCGACCCGGGCGATGACGTACTTCAGCCCCTTCTGCACCGCGTCCTTGTACTCGCCCTCGGTGGCCGTGCTGCCGGCCCGCAGGAGCGCGAGGAGCACGAAGCAGGTGTTGCCGATGTCCGACGGGTCCTCGACCTTCGCGCCCTCGACCCGGCCGCCGCCGGTGCCGTTCCGCCACCCGCCGCCCTGGTTCCACCCGCCGTCGTCCTGCTGGCCCTTCACGAGGTACTCGAGCCCCTTCTTCACCGCCGGGCTCAGGTCCTTCGGCTTCACCGCGAAGTCGGTCTTCGCGATCACGTCGCCGACCTTCACCGGGGCGACCGTGGTGTCGGGCTTCGAGTCGGCCGCGCCGCCGGGCGCCCGGACGGGGCCGAGACCGCCGCGGTCGGGCCGCCGGAGCTCGTCGATGCTGCGGACCGGGGGCGGCTCGTCGGCCGGGGAGACCGGCCGCTTGGCCGGGGGGCCGTTGGGCGGGTCGACCGGGAGGAGCCGCCGGACGTCGTCCGGGAGCGCCTTGATCGGCTTGTCCTGGGCGAGGAGGAAGTTGGTGCCGGCGATGCCGGTGACGCCGAGCGCGGTGGCGACGGCCAGGGGGCGGAAGAGCTTCTTCATCGTCGGGACTCCGCGAACCGGAGGAAGGGGAGGTGCCGCGGGCTCCTGTGCCCGCGGCGTGTACTCTACCCAGTCAGACGACAAAGGTGGGTAACGGGTTGGTAACTCGCGCGAGGGGCGAGAAACCCCCGGTTCTGGTACACTGCGCCGCAGGAGGACCGCACATGCCGCTCCGCGACCACTTCCACGCGCCGATCTTCAAGCGACACGCCTGGGAGGGGTTCCACGGGCAGTGGCCCGCAATGATCGTCCTCCAACTGGTCGGCCACATGCCGAAGGGGTACATCGTCGAGCCCCGGGTTCACCTGGGCGCGTTCTACGAGATCGACGTGACCGGATTTGAAAGCGACGGTGCGCCCCCCCCCGGGGGCGGGCTTGTTACCACAACCGCCGCGCCGGCGGCTTGGGCAGTACCCGCGCCGACGGCGACGCTCGACGCCGGTCAGCCGGAACCGTACGAGTACGAGGTTCTGGTGTACGACGAGAACCGAGCCCGGCGGCTCGTGGCGGCCGTCGAGATCGTCAGCCCGGCGAACAAGGACCGGCCCGACCATCGAAAAGCATTTGTGACGAAGTGTGCCGCCCTGCTTCGAAATGATGTGTGCGTGTCGATCGTCGATCCGGTCACGCTCCGGCACGGGAACCTTTACGTCGAACTCCTCGCTTCCTTGGACTTGACCGACCCCACGTTCGGGCCGGACCCGCCGGAGTTGTACGCCGTCACCTGCCGTCAGCGAACCGGTCGGAGTAAGACTTATTGGGACACATGGGCCTACGCACTCGAACTCGGGCGTGCGCTCCCTACGCTCCCGCTGTGGTTGGCCGAGGACTATGCCGTCCCGCTCGACCTGGAAGCGACCTACGAGCAGACCTGCCGTGCGCTCGGCATCCCCTGAACAAATTTCGTTACCCCGGCGGCGCGACGATCTCGCGGAGCAGTTGCGGGTACACGGCCCACGACTGCGTGTGGGGTGACGCGGGCCAGCCGTGAATCGGCGCGGCACCTCCGTGGTCCGGTCATTTTATCGGGGGCGGTCCGGTCAATTGTCGGCGTTCGTGTCCCAGCCGGTGTCGTCCGAGTCCACCCAGTTGACGCGCGGGTCGCGCCCGCCCGTTTCGCAGAAGTGCCGCACCGCCTCGGCGCACTGCTCGCGGGTGAGGCAGAAGTCGCGGGGTATGCGCATGGTGTTCTGCCCCGCCCACGGTTCGGCCACCTCGGCTCGACCCAGGTTCGCGTCGGGGACGTAGGCGACGCGCGTTCGCCGGCGGTCCACGATCTCGGTAAAGATCGCTTCGACGTAGAAGCCGAACCTGGTCAGCATCAACGCGAACGTGGGCGAGTCCTTGACTTTCGTAAATGCGACAGAACCGTGCGCCGCCCCGGCCCGCCAATAGGCACCATCTCCGCTGCGGATCAGCCGGAGTACCTCGTCGAGAGCATCGTACATCGTCGGGCCGTCGGGGGGACTGAAGTAGAGTTTCTCCACCGTGCCTCTCCACAAGTCGGTCGGGACACTCGGGCCGTGAGCGTCGCCCACTCCGCGAGTGGCGTCACTTTATCGCAACCGGTTCGTGGTTGCACGCGGTCGCGGGGTCGCGCAGACTGGTGCTACCTGCCAGGAGCGCTGCCATGCTCTCTCACCCCTCCCCGTCCCGTCGGTTGGCCCTTCAAGCCGGTGCGGCCGGTCTGCTCGGCCTCGGAATCGAGCACCTCGCCCCGCTGCGGGCCGCGGCCGCCGACGGGGCCAGGCCCCGGGCGGCGGCGAAGTCGGTGATCTACGTCTTCCTCTCGGGCGGGCTGGCACAGCACGAGAGCTTCGACCCGAAGCCCGACGCGCCGGACGGCATCCGCGGCGACTTCGGCACCACCGCCACGAAGACGCCCGGCCTCCGCATCACCGAGCACCTCCCGCGGCTCGCGGCCCGCAGCGACAAGTGGGCCGTCGTGCGGTCGTTCACGCACCGGTCGAACGACCACTCGCTCGGCCACCACATCATGCTGACCGGGCGGTCCGACGCGCCGACCGGGTTCAGCCCGGCCGCGCCGAAGCCGACCGACCACCCGAGCCTCGCGGCGATCGCCGGGGCGGTCACCCGGCCGCGGAACAACCTCCCGCCCGCGGTCGTGTTGCCCGAGAAGCTCGTCCACAACACCGGCCGCGTGATCCCCGGGCAGTTCGCCGGGGTGATGGGCCACCTCCGCGACCCGTGGTTCCTCGAAGCGTCGGCGTTCGAGCCGAAGGCCTACGGCGCGTTCCCCGAGTACGAGTTCGACCACCAGCAGCGCGACTACAAGGCGAAGCGGCGCGGGTTCGTGCTCCCGGACCTGGGCCTGCCCGAGGGGGTGGACGGCGAGCGGTTCGGCGGCCGGCTCGGCATCCTCGCGGCGATCGACGAGCAGCGGAAGTTGCTCGACTCGGCCGGCAACATGGGCGCGTTCAGCCACTCGCGGGCCGACGCGGTTTCGCTCCTCACCGACGAGCGCGTCCGCCGGGCATTCGACCTGAACCGGGCCGACCCGAAGGACCTCGACCGCTACGGCCGCAACTCGTTCGGGTGGTCGCTGCTGATGGCGGCGCGACTCGTCGAGGCCGGGGTGAACCTCGTGCAGGTGAACCTCGGCAACAACGAGACGTGGGACACGCACGGCAACGCCTTCCCGCACCTCAAGGACCGCCTGCTGCCGCCGACCGATCGCGCGCTGTCGGCGCTGCTCGACGACCTGGAGCAGCGCGGGCTGCTCGGCGACACGCTGGTGGTGATGGCCGGCGAGTTCGGCCGCACGCCGCGGCTGAGCACGCTGAAGTCGCACTACAAGGGGCCGGGCCGGGACCACTGGGGGGCGGTGCAGTCGGTGTGGTGCGCCGGCGGCGGGGTGGCGGGCGGCCGCGTGGTCGGCTCGTCGGACAAGAACGGCGCGTACCCCGCGACCGACCCGCAGACGCCCGAGAACTTCGCCGCTACGATCTACTCGGCTCTTGGCCTGCCCAAAACTGTGGCCTGGACCGACGCCGAGGCCCGCCCGCACCACCTGTACCACGCCGACCCGATGCCACTGTCGTGAGCCCCGAATGCCGTACCAGGTTCCGTGCGAGTGCGGGAAGTCGATCACCGTGACCGGGGCCGACGCGGGCGCGTCGGTCCGCTGCGGGTGCGGCAAGACGGTCGAGGTGCCGCCGCTGCACAAGCTCCGAAAGGCCGATGGCGAAGCATCGGTCCCGATCCTCGTCCAGGTTCGAACTCAACTCGTCGCCGGACAACTACCCGGAACTCGCGATTGTGCGTGCTGTGGTCAGCCCAACTCCGGAATGATGCGAGTTGCCGTCGCTTGCGAGCACGAAGCCGGGAGCACGGATCGCAGTGGCGTCGAAAAACTCGGCTGCTTGCTCCTTCCCTTCTTCTTCGGGTGGTTACTCGCGTTGATTGCCCTCCTGGGAATGAAGCGCGTGCGGAAGCAGGCTCTCGACGTGGCTGTCGTGCTACCTCTGCCGGTGTGCGAAGCGTGCCAACCGAAGTTGCACACACCGGACGCGATCCGCCAAGCTCTCAGCGCCATTCCCATGTACGAATCGCTCCTGAGGCATTATCCGCAGGCACAGGTGAGCCGGCGTGGGTGACAACCCGGCTGGCACTGCGGCCGAGCGCCACGGTATAACGGTGACGTTCTCGCGGAGGCATCGCATGTCCACGGCCACGACGCAGATCACGCCGACGTTTCTGGGCTATGCCTCGATCCCTCGATTTTCCCTTCGCCAGTACCAGCGGATGATCGAGTCCGGCAGTCTCACCCCCGACGACAAGGTGGAGTTGCTCGAAAACTACCTGGTGCTGAAGATGCCCCGGAACCCCGTACACGACGGCACCGTCCTTCGGATCAGCAAGCGACTCGCACGTCGGCTCCCGGCCGGGTGGGACATCCGGAGTCAATCGGCCGTGGTCTTCTCGGACAGCCAACCCGAACCGGACCTTGCGGTCGTTCCCGAGGACAAGGACGATTACACGACGCGCCACCCGTCAGCTACCGACGCGCGACTGCTGATCGAGGTCGCGAACACGTCGCTGCTCCGCGACCAGCAGGACAAGGCCCGCATCTACGCCCGCGGCAGCGTCGCGTGCTACTGGATCGTGAACCTCGACGACCGCCGCGTCGAGGTTCACGCGCAGCCGTCCGGGCCGTGCGACGCCCCCGCCTACGCCTCGATCCTGCACTACGCCGCGACCGACAGCGTGCCGCTCGTGCTCGACGGCGTCGCGGTCGCGACCGTTCCCGTTGCTGATCTGTTACCCTGACGCCACACCGAAACTGCACTTCCGGTCGCGCCAATCCTTCGATATGTCCCGCGACATGGGGCAGCCTCCGCGCTCGAAAGCGAACCGCTTCCGTCTCGCGCTTGCAGGGTCGGTCGTCGTTCACGTCCTTCTCGTGAGCGTGGCGTCGGTCGCGCTGCGGCCCGGCGGCGGTGCGTCGGGGCCGACCGAACTCGACACGCGGGTCGGCGACGTCGCGCTGCGGCTCGCGCCCGAAGAAGTCTCGGTGACCGTTCAGACCCCGGACCCGCCCCAGCCGCCGCAGCCAGCGGTCGAACCCGATCCGCCCCAGCCCGAGCCGCCGGCACCGGAGCCGCCCGTCGCGCCCGAAGTGCCCAGGCCGCGGGCCGAGGGCACCGCTGGCACACGCACGCCGGTGAAGACGAGCGTTCCGAACGCGCTACCGGCGGAAGTGGTGTCGCTCATCCGCCGACCGAAGCCACAGGCGCAGCCCACCGCGGTTCGTGATCCGAACGTGCGCCCCGCCGGCGCGACCACGCCCGCCGCCCCGCTGACGCCCGCGATTCACGGCGCGATGAGGGCCGGGCAGACCGTCGTGTACGTCCTCGACTGCTCCGGCAGCATGGGCGAGTTCGGGAAACTCACCCTCGCGCGTGCAGCGCTCGTTATCACGCTGCGCCGCCAACCCGCCGACTTGCGGTTCCAGGTGCTCGCGTACAGCAGCGCGGCGAAGCCCCTCGTGCCCGGTCCGAGCGCGCCGGCGACCCCCGCGAACATCGCCGCGGCCGAGTCGGCGCTCGGGACGCTCAAGGCGAGCGGTCGCAGCAACCACGTCGAGGCGGTTCGGGCCGCGCTCGCATTGCGGCCGGACGTGATCGTGGTGCTGACCGACGCCGAGGAGCTGACCGCGGCGTCGCTGAAGGCGGTGCTGAACGGTGCGGGGAAGCCGGCGCCCGTGTGCGTCGCCCGCGTGAGTGCGCACGGCGTCGGCGTGCCGCGCGAGGTGAAGTGAGGCGAGCGGGGGGCGTGAGCCCCCCGAGCGAAGCGCCCGACGCGAACAGAAGAACTCGGGGGGCTCACGCCCCCCGCTCGCCCGAAGCAATCAGAACGGAAGGCTCGCGTCGGTCGGCGTGCCGTTCTGGTTCGCCTCCGGCGCGTTCGCGAACTCCAGGCTCGACGGGTTGTGCGCGTCGAGGCTCTTGAGCAGCACCGTCGCCTCCTCCAGACTGTTCCCCAGGCAGCACACGCTGATGACCACCTCGGCGAGCGCCGCGAACGGCAGCCCGTCGGTCAACTCCACCCACTTCGCGAGTTCGGCGGGGGCGAGGTCGGGCACCTTGCGGTCGAAGTACGCCCCGCGGACCCGGGCGTCCGGCGCGTCGATCCGCAGGATGCGGTCGAACCGCCGCGGCCGCGACACGATCCGCCGGTCGAGCTTCTCCGGGTAGTTCGTGCTGGCGATGTTCACCGCCTTGTTCACCTGGCTGTTGCCGTCGAGCCACTGGAGCAGTTCCGAGTCGCCGTACTGCTCGATGATCGCGTCGATGTCCTCGAAGATGCACACGATCGGCCGCTCGGGCTCGACCTCGCGGAACTGCTCCGCGGCCCGGATGAAGCTGTACGGGTGCTGGCAGAAGAACGCGACGTTCCCCTCGGCCACGACCGAACTCACGAGCTGATGGATCAGCGACGACTTCCCGCACCCCTGCTTGCCGTACAGCAGGTACCCGCGGCGGTGCAGGAACCCGTACCGGGCGAACCGCTCGCCGCTGGCCCAGAACAGCTTGATCTCGCCCAGCACCTTCGCCGGGAGGCTGTCGGTGAAGTTGATGAGTTCGTCGACCTGGAGGTCGCGGGCGTGGTAGTGCGGGTTCCCGCAGTTGTCGAGCGACACCGTGTACGCCCCGGCCGGGAGCGCGTCGGTCGTCCGCCCGCACACCTGGAAGTGGTTGGGGCCGGCGACCATCCACTGGTAGCCGAACTCGTTGCGGACCGGCAGGCGGGTGACCATGTGTGCCTCGGGTTGGGTGCCAACGAGAAGACGGCGGCCGCGCGAATGTGGTTCGCGCGAACGGAGGTAAGGGGGTTGTAACCGGCGGGGTGGGGAGATGCAGTGTCGGTAGTCGCACACGCCCCAACGGGAACCCAGGGTTGGCACCCTGGGCTACGCACTGCCGCCCCCTCCGGGGGCTCGGGCGGTGGGTTTGGAGTCCCGGAGGGGCGGCGGCCCCTTGGACCCAGGGTTGGCACCCTGGGCTACGCACTGCCGCCCCCTTCGGGGGCTAAATGCTCGGAGTCCCGGAGGGACGACAGTGCGTAGCCCAGGGTGCAAACCCTGGGTCCGAGGGGCCAACCCCGGGTTCCCGGGGTTCTCTCACTCCGCCTTGCGGCCCTGGTTGGCGTCGAGCCACTTGCGGAGGTTCGCGTCGCAGTCGGCGAGCCCGCGGCGGGCCACGGCGTAGGTCGCGGCCGCGAGCAGCGCGAACCCGCCGGCCCAGGCCCAGGTGATCCCGCTCCGCACCGGCAGGTAGCACGCGGCGGTCGGCACGAACGCCGCGACCGCCTCCAGGTCGGCCCGCAGGAGCGCGAACAGCAGCAGCGGGAACCCGAGGGTCAGCACGGTCGCGGTGCCGCCGGCCTGGTTCCCGGTGCCGAACGCCCGGAACCCGACCGCGAACGAGAACGCCCACAGCGCGATGCCGCCGGCCGCGGCCGCCAGTGCCTCGTACCAGTGCGCCCGGCCCGACACGGCCAGCGCCGCCCACACGAGGCACGCGATCCAGAAGTAGTCCCGGCCCCGCCGCCACGCCGCGGCCCGCGAGGCGTGCCAGTAGTCGCCCGCGTTCAGGTCGGTGAGGAGCAGCAGTTCGAGGCGCTTGCACCGGTCCGCGACGGTCGGGTCCCACAGGCCGAACTGGAACGCGGCCGGCACCGCGGCCAGTACGCACATCGACGCCGCGACCATCGGCGGCCCGCCCCACAGCTCGAAGATCAGGAACGGGGCGCGGCCCATCCACGACGGCCAGTCGTCGCCCGCCACGATGAACGCCGAGTACAGCAGGCAGAACCCGCCCGCGAGGTACACGTTCACCCGCCCCGAGTACTCCATCACCCGCCGCACCGCCCACCACGACAGCGGCCGCTCGCCGATGCGCGCCGACTGGTCCGCGCGGTTCGATTCGAGCGGCTTGTAGTGCCGGTCGTGGAAGTGCCCGCGGAGGCGGAACGCGGCCCGGGCGGTGAACGCGGCGGCCATCGCGGCCCCGATCAGGTTCACCGTCACGAACCCCGGCCACTGTGTCCCCGGGCCCTCGCGGAGCAGGAACCAGTTCCGCGCCACGCCGAACGGGTTCTCCTGGAACATCCGCATCACGGCGTTGAACACCCACTCGCCGACGTCGGGCGGGAGCCCCGAGATCCAGAGCTGCAACTTCTCGCCCGCGAGGATGCCGACGACGAGGTAGAACAGCACGCCGAGCAGCGCGACCACCTCGCCGACCCGGCGGACCGGCACCGGTTCGTAGGCCCACACGGTCAGCCCGAGGGCCGTGACCACGCCCCAGAGGAACGGCATGAACCCGAGCGGCCACAGGTCGGCGGGGATGACGAGCCCCTGGAGGACCATGACCAGCAGCACCGGCAGGCCGGCGAGTGACACCAGGGCGAACCGGCCGACGCCGACCAGCGCCTCGGCGACGAACACCCGGGGCGGCCGCAGCGGCGACACCATCAGGAACTCGAGCGCCTGGCTCTTGGGGATCTGCGCCAGTCGCCACCCGACCAGCGACGCCCCCTCGACGACGCCCAGGACGAGGGCGATCTGCCCGACGGCCGCGAGCCGCTCCGGGGTGTCCGCGTTGGCGGCCCCCCAGCCGAGGCAGGCGACGAGCAGGACGTGGAGCGCGGCGGCGCGGCGGAACGTGAGGTGCCGGGCCGGGGCCCGCATCGTCGTGGTGAAGAACTGGAGCATGGGAAGTGCGGAGTGCGGAGTGCGGAACGCGGAGCGGAAGACGACGTAGCCGGTCGGGGTTCCGCGTTCCGCACTCCGCGTTCCGCACTCGAACGGGTCAGGTGAGGTCCTTGCGGCGGAACAGGCCGGACGACGGGCCGCCGCCGAGCGAGATGTTCGGGTTCGACGCGGGCCGCGGGGGCGAGTCGTCCTTGACGATCTTCCACGGCCCCGTGTCGTCCTCGCGGGTCGGCTTGAGCTTCTGGGCCCGCAGGACCGCGGTCACGAACTCCTTGCAGCTCGGGAACCGCGACGTGGGCACGGCCGAGAGCGCCCGCTGGAGCACCGGCCGCTCGGGCTCGGGCAGCGGGGACAGGTCCGGGAGCGGGCGGATGTAGCTCACCGACGGGTCCGACGGGGTCGGCGGGAACGGGAGCAGCCCGGTCCGCAGCACGAAGTACGTGACCGCGAGGCTGTACTGGTCCGACTGCTCGGAGTAGTACCCGATGAACGCCTCGGGGGCCGCGTAGGCCGGGGTGCCCTGCTGCGGGCACGGGGTCCGGGTGCCGTGGGTCGCGGTCGCCAGCCCGTGGTCCGTGAGCTTCGCCACGTCGCCGACCAGCAAGATGTTGCTCGGCTTCACGTCCCCGTGCTGGAACCCGACCCGGCGGCCGTCGAGGACGTGCTTGCGGGCGTTCAGGAAGTCGAGCGCGTCGGCCACCTGCCACATGTACAGCCCGAGCATCGCCGGCTCGAGCTGCTGGCCCAGTTCGTTCTGGTACACGAGCATCAGGTCGAGGAGCGTGGCCTCGGCCAGCTCCATGTTGATGACGATGTACCCGGGCAGCGACCACACCGCGTTGTGCTTGATGAGGTGGGGGTGGTCCATCACCAGGAACGACTGGAGCGTGCGGATCTCGCGGGCGGTCGTCGCGGCGTTCGAGCTGGGCATGAACTTGAGCGCGACCTGCTCCCCGCCGGGCGCGTCGCACTCCCACACCTCGGCGAACCCGCCGCGGCCGCGGACGCGCTTCAGCCGGTACCCCGGCGAGGGCTCCGCACCGACCTGGAGATTCAACGCCCCGGGGGTGTTGGATCGGATCTTCGGGAAAAACGTCAACGCCGCCTCCCCTTCGTGGTAAGCGGGCCACACGGTGGTTCTGCCGGGGCGTCGGCGGCAGCGGTGCGAGTCGCGGAAACTCTAGCATACCCGTCGCGACCCGTCGCGGCTTTCCGGTAACCTTTGCGAGTCGAGCGGCGAATTTCGGCCACGGGCTTAATTCTGTCACGCTCGCGGAATAGTTGTCAAGCGCCAACCGAGTGGCTTTCCGTCGCGGTACGGCATCACCCCGTGGAACTGTGGGCCGCCACGGTCGAACACCAGCGGGAGGAAGTACCGGTCGCCGTCCCACAGGGGTAACGCACCGACCTGTTCCACCGGCACCCATTCCAGAGTGCCCTCGGGGTTGGCCGCCGGGGGGGTCCCGGTGAACCGCGTCACCCGGAACACGAACCCGAACCAGTCCTCGCCCCGCTTGCCGAACCCCGGCCACGAGACCGTCCCCGCCAGCTCCACCGCGTCGCACTCGATCCCGGCCTCCTCCCGGAGCTCCCGCTTGAGCCCCGCGACCACGTCTTCGTCGGGCTCCAGCTTCCCGCCCAGGCCGTTGAACTTCCCGAAGTGGGGGTCGTCCGGGCGGGCGGTCCGGTGGACCATCAGCACCGACCGCCCGTCGGGCGAGAACACGTAGCCGAGGGTGGCGAGGATCGGGGTGTAGGGCATGGGGTCTTGAAAATTCGAAGCACGAAGCACGAAATCCGAAAGGAAAACCAGGAGCCCGTGTCTCCCTTTCGGATTTCGTGCTTCGAATTTGCTTCTTATACCTGGGGCGGCGGCTTGAGGTTCGCGATGATCTTGCGCACGGCGGCGAGGTCCTCGTCGCTGACCCCCTCGCGGCGGCGGTACCGGCGCTCCAGGGCGTCGAGGAGGGTGTCCCACATGTCGCGGGTGACCTCGGGCGGCGGCTCCCAGTTGGTCCGCCGCTTGAACCGGACCCGGAACTCCCACACCCGCGCGAACTTCCGGGCGGAGACGTACCTCCGTTCTCCCGTGTCGGGCGCGGCGTCGGTCCATTCGATTTCCACGGTCGAATCTCCTTCCCCGCCCCGGTAGAATCCAGATTAGACGAGCGGACAGAACCTCAGGAGAGCAGAAGCCGGACGCGAAGGCCGAGGGCGCTTCGCTTTTCGCCCGCTGCCCTCTGTCCTCTGGGCTCCTGTCCCCTTGTTCTTAGCAGATGCCGCACGGCTCGGTATAGCCGGACCCGGCCCCTTCGGGTTGCGGAGTCGAGACAGATGCTGCTCTACGAGGATCACCTTGCGGTCGCGCGGCCCTCCGTGGTCTACGCGCTCGCGTTCTCCCCGGACGGCTCGGCCCTCGCCAGCGCGGCGCGGGACGGGTCCGTGTTCCTCCGCGACTTCGGCGGCGGCCGGCAGCTCCTGTGCGAGCCCGGCCCGGACACCCCGCCGGTCCACGCCGTCGCGTTCACCGCCGACGGCACCGGCATCTTCCTGGGCGGCTCGGCCGGGTGGCACGGGCGGCGGTTCAACGGCCGCACCTGGGAGCCGTTCGGCCCCTCGAACGCCACCCCCGTCACCTCCCTCGGCCTGATCGACGACCGCACGCTGGCCGTGGGCGTCGGCGACCGGATGAAGTCCACCGCCGGCAAGCTCGAACTGTGGGACACCGTCACCGGCGCGCGGCGGTCGCCGTACTGGCCCGAGCCCAACGGGGTGCGGGCGATGGGCGTGTGCCCCGGGAAGCGGGTCGTCGCCTGGACCGGGTACAACAAGGCCCGCGTGTGGGACATCGTGAAGGCCCGGCCCATCGACTTCCCGCAACAGAAGCCGTGCCCCGCCGTCGGCCTGAGCCCCGACGGGAAGAACGTGGCCGTCGCGGTGGACTACGCGACCCGGGTGTACGGCATCGAGAAGCGGCAGTTGCGGCTGGAGCTGAGGCACAAGGCGATCGTCTCCGCGGTGGCGTTCAGCCCGGACGGGGCGACGATCGCGACGGGGAGCTGGGACAACACGGTGAAGCTCTGGGACGCGGCGACGGGGCGGGAGCGCGAGGCGTTCCGCTGGCCCATCGGCCGCGTCCTCTGTTTGGCCTACGCGCCCGACGGGCTCCGGCTCGCGGCCGGCGGCGACCTCGGCTCGGTCGTCGTGTGGGACACGGAGTGATCCCGCGTTCGCTCCGCTCGCACCCACTTGGCACGCCGCGTGCAACACACTTGTGCGGCGGGGTGACCGCGAAAGGGCTGATTGGGCGACAGCTCTCAGCGGATCACCCCGCCACTTTTCATTTCTGCCGCCCGCACCCCGTCTCGCACGTCCGCACCGCACAAATCCACTCGCTTCACCCCTACTTCACCCCCGCTTCAACCTTGAACGAGCGCCTCGGGCCGGAACGTTCCGACTTGCTGGCGACCGTGATCCCGTGCCACCCACGTTCGGGACGTTCGCCCACCCGCCCTCGGAACGGAACTTCCCAACCCCGGCGCCGTGCTTCGCAGCGGCACCAGCGACCCGTACCGTTCGGGGCCCGCGCACTTTTCCGCGAATCCGGTTTGACGCGGCCCCGGCCGTTCGGCATGTACAAATAGCCACGTTTTCGCCGCGGCACCCAGCGGCCCCAGGGTTTGCACCCTCCGCCCCAGAACCCAAAGTTCACACCCTGGGCTACGCACTGTCGTCCCTCCGGGACTCAAAACCAACCAATTGCCTGAGCCCCCGAAGGGGGCGGCAATGCGTAGCCCAGGGTGCAAACCCTGGGTCCGCGTCCGACCCACGCATCTCCTACCCCCGAGTGCCCCGATGCCCACCGCCACCCTCGACATGGAGACCGTGGACGCCCGCGCCGCGGACCTCCGCGCCGACGGGTGGACCTGGACCGCCACCGCCCGCACCCTCGACATCGACCCCGAGGAGCTGAAGGCGCTGTGCCGCGGCAACCCGGTCTATCGACGCCGACTCGCCGCCGCGCGGCGGGAGTTGATGCAGGACACGCTGACCGAGTCGATGCTCGTGCTCCGCGTGCAGCTCCGCACCGGGAACCCGTCGGAGGGGCAGAAGGCGGCCGAGGCCCTGTGCCGGATCGAGAACACGTTCACCCGGCACCGGAACGCGCGGGCGAAGGAGCGCGCGAAGCGGCCCCCGCCGGACCCGCGGCTCGCGACGCTGGACGACGCACGGATCGCCCGCCAGCGGTGGTTCGCCAAGCAGGTCGACGAGGAGCTGGCGCGGCTGGGCGAGGTGTACGAGAAGGTGGACCCGAACGACTTCTGGGACCGGAGCTACGCCTCCCTGGTCGTGTGGAAGCGGCGGCTCGCGGGCGAGCTGGTCTACCCCGGCGACCTCCCGCCCGACGACCCCGACGCCACCGGCGACCTCGTGCCCAACGCGCCGACCGACCCGAGCGCGCCGACGAGCGACGCGGCGAACCCGGGTGAAGCGTGCGCGCCGTACGATCTCGACGGCGCGGCCCCCTCACCCGCCGCGAAGCGCGGCGACCTCTCCCCCCGGACGGGGGGCGAGGTGGGGCTGGTCGGGCTTCTCAGCAGCGAGGCGGGGAGATTAGTTCAGGAAGAGGCCGGCGCGCCCCACCTCGCCCCCGGTCTCGGGGGAGAGGTCGCGACGAGGCTCTGCGAGTCGCGGGTGAGGGGGCGTCACCTCGACCCGACCCCAAACGCGCGGTCCCGTCCCGTCACGACAGCCGAACATTCCGCACCCGCGCGTCCCGCACCGGGCGCGGGCTCACGCCTCCTGGAGCCAGGCCCAGGCCTGGTCGATCTCGGCGGCGTCGAAGTACTTGACCTTGGCGGCGGTGAACGGGGCGCACACCTTCGCCATCCACTTCTGCCACGTGGTCTCGCCGACCATCGCGATCCGCTCGATGGTGCGGCAGTGGGTGGTCGAGAACTTGATGTCGTCCCACAGGGCGTGCATGTCCCACCCGTGGAAGTCGTGGAACTGCGCGAGGAGCCGGACCTTGCCGCCGGCGGCGGCCGCGTCGATGGCGGGCACGAACGTCTTGTAGTCGGCGTCGTGCAGCTTGCCCGACATCTTGAACCCGAGGACCTTCTCGGACGGACCGGGGAGTTGCTCGATCACGGTGCTCTCCTTGGGGGAACGGGGCGGTGCGGAGCCGCAAGGGCAGGGGCGGTCTCTGTTGTAGCCGGCCCCGGTGGGGCCGGCGCGACGGGCTCCCGGGCGCGTCCGGGGTCACCGACCCCGGCGACAGCGCACCGGGTCGGATCACCCGCCGCCGCCGCCGAGCGCGTCGCCGCGCCCCCGTTAGCGGTACAGCCCGTTGGCGGCCGCGGCGGCCGTGTTGGTGCGGTAGTTCGAGCCGAGCCCGGTGTTGTACCCCCAGGCCGGGCCGCCCCCGACGGTCCCGACGCCCCGGTACCCGTACGCGCCGGCCCCGCCGTACCCGGCACCCGCACCGTACCCGGAGCGGTACACGCCGTCCCCAGCCCCGACCGCGGTGGTGCGCCCGCCGACGGCGACGCCCCGCGGGGTGGACACCGCCGTGGCCCCGGTGTGGTAGACGCCGCCCGGCCCGACGTGCGTGTACCCGCGGTGGACCGCACCGTACGCGCCCGCGTCGGTCGGGGTGGCGAGAGCGACCAGCGCGGCCGCGGCCGCGAGAGCAAGCTTGTTCAACATGGGTGGTTCCTCAGGGGGTGGTGGGTGCGCGGCGGGCACGTTGCCGCCGAGCCACGGGGCTTGTCCCCGTGGTCTTCCGCGCCTCCCGGCACCACGGGGACAAGCCCCGTGGCTCGACGGCGGGGCTCACTTCGCGCGCTTCATCTTGACCACCGGGCCGTCCGGCGCGGCCGCGCCGTCGACGGTCACCTGTGTCGGCTGCCAGGTCAGGTGGTCGGCGTCGACCATGGTGATGACGTTCGCGAGGCTGACCTTCTTGCCGTCGGCGGTGCGGGCGGTCGTCTTCAGGGTCCACTTCGCGGCGTCCTTGTCCTTCGCCCAGACGGCCTCGCCGAACCCGCCGCCCGAGTAGAACGACCACGACCGGACCTGCTTGTCGACCGCGTCCCACCCGATCCACTGGGTGCCGCCGGCGACCGGCTCGCCGTTGAGCGTGGCGGCGAAGTGCGACACGATGAAGTTGCCGTTCTCGGCCCACTCGTAGGACGCGACGCCGGACGCGCCCTTTTCCGCGGCCTCGCCCTCCCAGTCGCCGAGGAGCCACTCCAGTTCCTCGAAGTGCTCGGCGTGGGTCGCCGGGTGGGCGACGGTCTCGCGGACGCTCTCGAAGAACCACGCGCCGCCCTTCTTGACCAGCACGGCGGTGAACGTGCCGGTCGTCGTCGCGCCGCCCCCGGCCGGGGTCACCTGGGTGGTGCCGTCCTCGATCGCGGCGTCGGTGCCGACCGCCCGCACCGAGGTCACGGCCACGGTGAGCTTCGCGCCCTTGTTTGCGGCGAACAGCTTGGCGTACAGTTTCTCGATCTCGGCCCGGCCCTTGTACCGGCGGCCGAGCTGGTCGACGTAGTCGCCGTCCGGGGTCCAGAACGCGGCGACGGCCTTCGCGTCGCCCTTGTCGAACGCGGCGACGAACTCCGCGGCCCGTGCGCCCTTCGCCTCGGCGGGCGCGGCGGTTTTGGCCTTGTCGTCGGGCGCGGCCGCGGGCCGGCCGGCGGTGCTGAACTGGGCGACCGCGAGGGCGGCGGCCCCGCACAGCGCGAGGCCGAGTGTGGTTCGGGTCGTCATGGTGCGGTTCCTGAGAGGTGCGAACGCCGTCCGGAGTTATTTGCGGCCGCGGCGCGGAACATGACACCGATTCGCCGCGACCACCGTTCCGAGCCCTGCGTTTCCGCACAATCTAAGGGAGCGGACCGACCGTTCCCAATGAAATTCGGAAGATCACGCGCCGCGGGGAGCCCCGATGTTGATCGCCATGGCCGGCCTGCCCGGGACCGGGAAGAGCACCCTCGCTGCGGGCCTCGCGGCCCGACTCGGGGGCGTCGTGCTGAGCAAGGACGTGGTGCGGGCGGCGCTGTTCCCGCCCCCGATCCTCGACTACTCCTCGGCGCAAGACGACGTCGCGATGGCGGCGGTGTTCGCGGCGGCCCGGCAGGTGCTCACCGGGAACCCGACCCGCGTCGTGATCCTCGACGGCCGCACGTTCCGCAAGGCGGCGCAGGTCGAACCGCTGCTTTCGCTGGGCCGCGACGTGGGTCAGGCGCCGCTGGTGATCGAGTGCGTGTGCGACCCGGCGACGGCCCGCGACCGCCTGGACCGCGACGCCGCGACCGGCGCGCACCCGGCCGGGAACCGCACGGGCGCGCTGCACGCGGCCGTGAGCGCGACCGCCGAAGCGCTCACCGTGCCGCGGCTCACGCTCGACACCGGCGCCCTGACCGCGGACGACGCGCTGGCGCGTGCGCTCGCGTATGTTGGCCAAAATCCGCCCCCGCCGGACCGCACCGCGTAAAATGCGCACCCCGGGCTTTGCCGGAAAGCTCGAAATTCGAAGCACGGAATCCGAAAAGAACGCACCGACCTCCGGGTCTTCCTTTCGTGCTTCGAGTTTCGTGCTTCGAATTTTCAGGCCGAGCCGGACACGAAGGAGCGCCCGTTATGCGTCTGTTGTTGCCGCTGGTCTGCGTCGGGGTGGCGTTCGCCACCGCGTCGCCCGCACAGGAGAAACCCGTGGAAGCGCCGAAGTTGCCGGACCTGCAGTCGAAGGAATGGGCCAAGCAGAAGTCCGGCCTCGAAATCTGGGACGCGAAGGTGGGCGACGGTGCCCTCGTCAAGGCCGGGGCCAAGGTCAAGGTCCACTACACCGGGTGGCTCACCACCGGCGAGATCTTCGACTCCAGCGTCCTGCGCAAGGAGCCGATCGAGTTCCCGCTCACCGGCGTCATCAAGGGCTGGCAGGAGGGCATCCCCGGCATGAAGGTCGGCGGCGTCCGCCGGCTCCGCATCCCGGCCGAGATGGCCTACGGGAACCGCGCCGTCGGCAAGATCCCGGCCGGCTCGACGCTCGTCTTCGAGGTCGAGATGATCGAGGTATGGGCCAAGCCGGAGGTGCCCGACCTGAAGGCCGCCGAGTGGAAGAAGCTCGACAACGGCCTGGAGGTGTGGGACGTGAAGGTGGGCGAGGGCGAGGCGGTGAAGGCCGGCGGGACCGTGACGGTCCACTACACCGGGTGGCTCACCAACGGCAAGGAGTTCGACTCCAGCGTCGGCGGGAAGCCGGTCTCGTTCTCGCTGAACGAGGTGGTGAAGGGCTGGGGGCTGGGCATCCCCGGGATGAAGCCGGGCGGCGTCCGCCGGCTCAAGATCCCGCCGGACCTCGGCTACGGCAAGCGCGGCGCGGGCGACGACATCCCGCCCGACTCGACGCTCGTGTTCGAGGTCCAGCTCATCAAGTGAGTTGAACTGGGCGGGGACCAGCGCCCCGCCCGCCACTTCTGCCACCGACCACCATGCCCACCCCATCACCCGCACTGGCCGACCTGCTGGCCGCACTTCCGACGGCCCCGCTCGGGCCGGGAACGCCCGTGGCGGCCGCGAGGCCGAAGCTCGCTGCGCTGACCGACGACGAGCTGGGCGCGGTCGCCGACCGCGACATGGCCGCGTGCTGCCGCTCGGGGCTGTGGCTGGCGTTCAACTACCTCGACGAGTCGCACACGATCAGCCAGGACGTCGGCACGAGCACGGGGAGTCTCTGGCACGCGATCATGCACCGCCGCGAGCCCGACGCCTTCAACAGCAAGTACTGGTGGAACCGCGTCGGCCCGCACCCGGTGCTGGCGCTGCTCCGCGAACGGGCCCCGACCGTGGGCTACACGTTCACCACGCCCGAAGCGTTCGTGGACTTCTGCGAGGCGGCCCGCGGCACCGGCTCGGCCGACGAGGAACTCGCGCAGCGGGTGCAGATGCTCGAGTGGCGACTGCTGTTCGACTGGTGCCTGGAGCGGGCAATTGCGTAGGGCCGGCTGTGCCGGCCAACCGGTCACGGGACCGCAGCGTCAGCTCTTGCCGCGCACGAGATCGACGACCCAGCACCCGCGGACGTGGACCTGCTGCGGGTCGCGGCAGTGCGCCAGGACCGCCTCGTGCTCGCACCCGGCGTCCTGGAGCGCGTCGGCGAGGATGGGCATCGCGCTGAAGTCCCGCGACTCGTACATGTGCCGCGCCAGTGACACCGCCGTTGACGTGCGCCACTCGGAGGAGAAGGCGACGGGGCGGAACGGGTTCCCGAAGATGTCGCGGAGCCAGCCGACCTGGGTCGCCAGCTGCCGACCCCGTTCGATACTGCTGGCATCTGCTAATGAGGGCTGATCGCGTTCGGGAGAAGCTACGACCGCGGCCCATGCAAGGGCGTTGGCGGTATGTTCGCCGCAAAAGTAGCCCGCCGTAAAAACATCAGGGTGGATCGCCATCGCGGCTGCGAAAGAACCCACTTCAAGAACTTTTCGCCTGGCGTACTCGCTGCTGTCGGCACTCTCGCGAGCGTGGGCGAGCGCGTCTTGAGAGGCCAGCCCAGCATCAGAATGTACCGCTGCGCGGCCGCGCAAGCCTCGGCTTCCGCGCTCGGCATTCTCTTGGATAAAGGCGATCGCGCAGTGGCTTCGATCATCGCTAACGTGCGGCACCAGGAGCCTCGCGCATTCTGCTATGAACAACCGCATCTTTCGACGGCTAGCGACTCGGTCTTTCAAATGCGCCACCATCGATATCACGAGTGCGTTGGCCGCGAGCCATTTCTCCTCCGTCATGGCTTACCTCCCCGCGAGCTTCGCCGCGATCAGGTCGGGGTCGTAGACGCAGCCGCCCCAGACGCCGCCGCTTGCGTGCTGCAATGCCGCCCACAATCGCGTGTCGGCCGGGAGGGCGGGGTCGGCGGACAGGTCTGGGCGCGGCAGGCGCGTCAGGAGTTCCGCCGTGCCCCACGCGACGCCGTGGTCGCCACCTGCGTCGCCGATCAGGTCGATGGTGCCTTCGAGCTTCGTGCGGTCGATGATGATCTGGACGCGGTCGCCGTCGCGGAGCTTGCCGATCGGCCCGCCCGCCAGCGCTTCCGGCGAGACGTGGCCGATGCACGCCCCGGTGCTGACGCCGCTGAAGCGCGCGTCCGTAATCACCGCGACCTGCTTGCCCCACTTCAGGTGCTTCAGCGCCGACGTCACCTGGTACGTCTCCTCCATGCCCGAGCCGAGCGGGCCGCGGCAGCACAGCACGACGATGTCGCCGGGAACCACCGTACGCGGGCCGTCGCCCTTGATCGCCGCGATCACCGCCTTTTCAGTGGTGAACACCTTCGCCGGGCCGACCTTGCGGTACACGCCGTCGGCGTCCACGACCGACGGGTCGATGGCGGTCGACTTGATGACACAGCCGTCCGGCGCGAGGTTCCCGCGCGGGAAGGTGATTGTGCTCGTGAGGCCGCGGGCCTTCGCGAGCGTCGGCGACATGATGACCGTGTCGGGGTCGATGCCGTCGCGCGACTTCAAGAGTTCGCGGAGCCGCGTGCGGCGCTCGGACTTCGCCCACCAGTCGAGCACCGTGCCGAGCTTCTCGCCGCTCACGGTGAGCGCGTCAAGTTCGAGGAGGCCGAGTTCGCGGAGGTGCAGCATCACCTCGGGCACGCCGCCGGCGAGGAACACGCGGATCGTCGGGTGGCCGATCGGGCCGTTCGGCAGTGCATCGACGAGCCGCGGCACGCTGCGGTTGAAGTGCGTCCAGTCGTCGATGGTCGGCCGCTTCACCCCAGCATGGAAGGCGACCGCCGGGATGTGCAGCAAAAGGTTCGTGCTGCCGCCGAACGCCGCGAACACCGCCAGGGCGTTCCGGAACGCCGCAGGCGTCAGGATGTGCTTCGTGGTGACCCCGCTGTTCGCCATGTTGAACAGCGCACGGGCCGAGCGGCGGGCCATGTCGAGCCAGATCGGCTGGCCGGACGGCGCGAGGGCCGAGTGCGGGAGCGACAGCCCGAGCGCCTCGCCGACGACCTGCGACGTGGCCGCGGTGCCGAGGAACTGGCACCCGCCGCCCGGCGACGCGCACGCGTGGCACCCCGCTTCCGCGGCCTGTTCGAGCGTGATCTCGCCGTGGGCGTAGCGTGCGCCGATCGTCTGCACCTTCCCCGTGTCTTCCTCGCCCGCCTCGCCCGCGAGCATCACCCCGCCCGGCACGAGGATCGTCGGGTGGTCGTGCTGCGACGCCAGCGCCATCATCATCGCGGGCAGCCCCTTGTCGCACGTCGCCACGCCCATCACGCCGGCGCGCGTCGGGTGACTGCGCATCAGCCGTCGCATGACCTGCGAGGAGTCGTTGCGGTACGGCAGGCTGTCGTACATCCCGGCGGTGCCCTGCGTGCGGCCGTCGCACGGGTCGGTCACCGCACCCGCGAACGGGATGCACCGCAACTTCTTCAGCTCCTCCGCGGCCGCCTTCACGAGCAACCCGACCTCCCAGTGGCCCGAGTGGAACCCGAGCGCGATCGGCGTGCCGTCCTCGGCTCGGAGCCCGCCGTGCGTGCTGAGGATGGTGAACTCCTTGCCGCCGAGGAGTGCGGGGTTCCAGCCCATGCCGACGTTCTGCGTCCACCCGAACAGGTCGCCGCTCGGCGCGTGCCGCAGCAGGTCGTCGGTGAGCGGGAGTGCCCCCACGGGGCCGGGCTTGGCGGTGACGAGTTCGTAGGCGCTGGCGGGCGTGTCGAGGACGTCAGACGGCATGAGGGGTCTCGCGGGGAGTCAGAAGACAGAAGAGTTTATCCGCAGATTACACAGAGGACGCAGATTAAGAAGGCAGAGAGGGCAGAACACAACCGGTCGGTGGACTTCGATTTCATCTGTGAAATCTGCGTAATCTGCGGATCAAACTGCTTCCTGCTTGTGCCCGATTGGGCACGGGATACCATGTCCACACCCCGCCCACCCCCAGGAGGCTCTCTCGGATGCGCACCCTCTCAACACTCGTCGCGTCGCTCGCACTTGCGACCGCCGCCAGTGCCCAGACGCAGCCCGCCAAGCTCGGCCCCGCGTTCGAGCAGGAGACCTACGGCAAGCTCCCCGGCACCACGGACAAGAACGGCAAGGACGTGCCCGGCGCGGCCGTCACGCAGTTCACGCTCGTCAACAAGAACAACGTCGTCCTGAAGTGCATCGAGTACGGCGCGATCATCACCGAACTTCGCGTGCCCGACAAGGACGGGAAGTTCGCCGACGTGGTGCTCGGGTTCGACAAGCTCGACGACTACCTGAAGGGCCACCCGTACTTCGGCACCAACGCCGGCCGGGTCGCGAACCGCATCGCCAACGCGAAGTTCACGCTGGAGGGCAAGGAGTACAAGCTCGCCGACAACGCGGCCCCGCACACGCTGCACGGCGGCAAGGCCGGGTTCGACAAGAAGCTATGGAAGGGCGAGGCGTCGCTGACCGCGACCGGCCCTTCGGTGAAGTTCAGCTACACGAGTCCTGATGGGGAGGAGGGCTACCCCGGCAAGCTCACCGTGACCGTGAGCTACACGCTCACCGACAACAACGAACTCGTGATCGACTTCCGCGCCACCACCGACAAGACGACCATCTGCAACCTCGCGCACCACAGCTACTTCAACCTCGCGGGGCACAACAGCGGGCCGATCGCCGAGCACGAGGCGGAGTTCGCCGCGAAGAACTACACCCCCGGCGACGACACGCTGGTCCCGACGGGCAAGGTCGCGCCGGTCGACGGCACCCCGTTCGACTTCACCAAGAAGAAGGCGATGGGCAAGGACCTCGAAAAGGCCGGCGGCAAGCCGGTCGGGTTCGACCTGAACTACGTGCTCGACAAGGGCGTGACCGAGCGGCCGGAGTTCGCGGCCCGCGTCACCGACCCGAAGAGCGGCCGCACGCTTGAAGTGTTCACCACCGAACCCGGGTTGCAGTTCTACACCGGCAACTTCCTCGACGGCACGAACACCGGCAAGGGCGGTGCGGTGTACAAGCAGCACACCGCGTTCTGCCTCGAACCGCAGAAGTTCCCGGACTCGGTGAACAAGCCCGAGTGGAAGGAGAAGTCGAACGTCGTGCTCAAGCCCGGCGAGACCTACAAGCAGACGACGGTGTACAAGTTCGGCGTCAGCAAGTAGTGGTTAGTGGTTAGTGGACAGTGGGCAGTTGAAACCCAGCTCTCTGGTGGGGCAGGCACGAATGCCTGCCCCACCCGGGGCAATTGCACGCGACCCGGTACAACGTGGCGCCCGTCGGGCCGCGGGGATTGCACCGGGGGTTTATGTTGCCCCCCGTGGGTTTGTTCCGCATTCCCCGCTCGGAGATCGCCCCGTGTTCACGCGCTGCTTGCTTGTCGCGCTCCTGCTAGCGTGCGCCGCGTGCTCCAAGCCCCAGGCAGAACCGCCGGTCGCTCCGCCCGAGGCCGCTGCCGGACCGCCCGGCGGCCCCGGCGCCGCGCCGGCTCGCGCCAGGCCGCTGTCGCCGAAGCCCGAGCGGGCACCGCGGGAGCGGCCGGTGCTTGCGAAGCCGCCGGAGCCGCACAAGCTCCCGCCCGAGTTCACAGACGAGCTCCTGGCGGCGTGCAACCGGGCCGAGTTCAGGTTCGCCTGGTTCGGCCACGACTTCACCCAGACGCCCCGCGGCGCCCCCCCGCGGGACCGCAAGCCCGTGCGGCCCGGGTTCGTCTACGCCGGGTTCAACCTCGCCAGCTCCCTCAAGCACTTCCCCGAGGTCGGGGTGCCGTTCGCGCTCTCGACTGGCTACCGCACGACCGACGCCGACCTCAAGGCCCTCGCGGCGGTCGCGAACCTCGCGCACCTCGACGTGACCGGCTCCAGTAAGGTGACCGGCGCCGGCCTGCGGGCCCTCGCCGCCTCGAAGAGCCTCGTCTCCCTCTCGGTGGCGGGCACGGGGGTGACGGACGCAGGGCTCAAGGAGCTGGCCGCGGTCCCGAACCTGACGGCCCTCGTCGTCGACAGGGTCACCGACGCGGGGCTCAAGGAGCTGGCCGCGGTCAAAGGCCTGACCGCGCTCTCGGTCGGCGGCGCCTTCTCGAACGCGGGCGTGAAGGAGCTCGCGGGGCTGAAGAACCTTACGTCACTCACGGTCGCCACCTCGCTCGCCCCCGGCGTGATGAACGACGCGGGCGTGAAAGAGCTGGCCGCTCTGAAGAACCTCACGCACCTGGGGCTGCGCGTGGCCCCGGTCACGACCGCGAGCCTCCAGGACCTCGCGCCGCTCCAGAAGCTGGAGGTCCTGGAGCTGAACATGGCCACCGTCGCCGGCGCGGGCCTCACCGCGCTGGAGCCGCTGAAGCGCCTCAAGACCCTGTACCTGGTTCCCGGCAGCGTGACGGACGACGCCGTCGGCGCGCTGCGGCGCGCGGGGGTACTCCACACGCTCCCGATCGCCCGCGGCGCGGGCGGGCCGGCGGACGCGGACGCGGACATCGTCGCGCTCGACCTGAGCGCCACCGCCGTGACCGGTGCCGGGCTCCGGCACCTGCGGGGCCTCGACAACCTCGACACGCTCAGCCTCGCGAACCTGAAGAACGTCACGCCGGCGGATTTGCGGGAGCTGGCCCCGCTGGCCAGGCTCGCCGAACTGGACCTGTCCAACACCTGCACGCTGGGCGACGAGGGCGTGCGGGCACTGGCCGCGCTGGACTCGCTCGAGGTCCTGAATCTGTCGCGGGTGGGGGTCAACGCCAACGGCCTCGACGACCTCGCCGGCCTCAACAACCTCCGGTCCGTCAGCCTGGCGTCCGGGGCCGCCGACGTCAAGGTTCTCCGGGCGCTGGCGACCCACGTCCCGAAGTTGCGGCACCTGAACCTGCGAGGGAACACGATCCACGACGACGGCGCCTGGGACGTCGCCGCCTTCAAGCACCTTGAGCACCTCGACCTGTCGAGCAATCGGATCACGGACGCGGCGATGAAGGACATCGCGACGATGACCGGCCTCCGCTCGCTGGACGTCGCCGACAACGACGGGATCACCGACGCCGGGGTGAAGCACCTGGTCACCCTCCAGCGCCTCACGTCGGCGCGGTTCGCCAACAACCGCAAGATTTCGGCCGAGGGTCTGAAGGCTCTGGCCCGTCTGAAGAATCTTGAGACCCTGGACCTCGCCTCGACCCTCGCGGTGGACGACGGGGTGAGGGAACTCGCCGCGCTCACCAAGCTGAGGTCCCTCAACCTGGCGAACTGTCCGGTGTCCTCGAAGGGGTGGGGAGCGCTCGCCACGCTGGAGCACCTGGCCACACTCAAGCTCACAAACGTGTCGAACGCGGACCTGACGCCGCTGCGGGCGTTCAAGGCCCTGAGGCGACTCGACCTGCTCGGACAGAACATCGCCGACCCGGCCAGCTACGACGCGATCCGCAGTACCCTGCCGGACTGCGAGGTCCGCAGGTAGCCGGGGCGGCCGGCGGCCGCGTGACCCGATCCCAACCCTTGCAACCGGAGACCACCCATGTCCCGCCGATGGCCGCTGCTGCTCCTGACCCTGGTGTGCGTCGCGTGCTCCAGGCGGCCCGACGCGCTCCCCGCCGACCCGGCGGCCGTGTCGAAGCCGATCGACCCGGACGTCGTCAAGGTCTGGACAAACCAGGGCTGGATGTCGCACGGGTGGGTTGAGGCCGAGGCGACCCCCACGACGCGGTACAACTTCAACCACAACCCGAAGCAACTCGCGAACCCGATCCCTGGGTTCCAATCCGGGGCCGCGCCGAAGATGGAGAACCTCCCCGTCGTCCCCGTTCCGTTCGGCCTGGACCTGTCGGAGCACCCGGTCGCCGAGGGGCAACTGGCCCCGCTGCGCACCCAGACGAACCTCGTCAGCCTGCACCTGCTCGGGGTCGGGTTGACCGACGCCGGGGTGGGGCACCTCACGCCGCTCGAGAACCTCACCGCCGTCAGCGTGGGCGGGGCGGTGACCGACGCGGGGCTGAAGGAACTCGTCACCCTCAGGAAACTCACCTCGCTGGCGCTGTACGCCAGCGGCACGACCGACGCCGGGGTCAAGACCCTCGCCTCGTTGCAGAACCTCAAGTCACTCGCGCTCGGCGGCACGAACCTCACCGATGCCTGCGTCAAGGAGTTGGCCGCGCTCCCCGCCCTCACCAAGCTGAACCTGGCGGTCGCCCTGCGGCCGGGCGGCGAGGGGCTGAAGGATCTGGGGGCCATCAAGGGGCTCACGGCCCTCGACCTGTCCAGCACCAAAGTGACGGACGCCGCGCTGAAGCACGTCGCGGCCGTGAAGACTCTGACCAGCCTGAAGCTGCGCCAGGGGGACCTGACCGACGCGGGGGTCAAGGAGCTTCGCAACCTGCCTAACCTCACGACCCTGGACCTGACGGAGACCAAGGTGACCGACGCGGGGGTCAAGGAACTCGCCGCCATCAAGACGCTGACCGCCCTTCGACTCGGCTCCACCCGCGTGACGAACGCCGGCCTGCGGGACCTGGCCACGCTCCCCAAACTCGCCACGCTCGACCTGAGGGGCACGCGGGTGACGAGCGCCGGGCTGAAGGACCTGGCCCCGCTCGGCACGCTCACCAACCTCGACCTGGAATCAACTGCGGTCACCGACGCCGGGATGGCGGACCTGGCGAAGCTGACTGGCCTGACCTCGCTCAACCTGCGTGTGACGAAGGTGACGGGCGACGGCCTGAAGCAGTTGGCCCCGTTGACGAACCTCACCCACCTGATCGTCAGCCAGGAGTCCGTCCTGATCGGCACGGACGCGATCAACGCGGTCTTGCCGAAGTGCGAGATCTCGATCTGGTAGCCGGCCCGCCGCGGCCGCACGCACCCACCCGAGGGCTTCCCATGTCCACGCCCACGCCGCTCGCTGGTTACACGTCGTACAAGGGGCTCCCGCAACTCGCCGGGCTGTGTACGGTCGAGGAGGCCGCACGGCCCGGCCTCGGCGTCGAGGAGTGCGTGCGGCGGCTGAAGCGGTTCCATTACTGCTTCAAGCGGCTCCACCAGATCCTGACGGCCCGCATCACGTCCGAGCCGATCTACGAACTGAAGACCGCCTTCGCGCACCACGCCTACCTGTGTGCGGAGCACGTCGCCGCACTGCGCTCGCGCATCGGCGAGATGCGCGAGCCGCCGCTGGGGCTGGAAGACGTGCCGCACCCGGCGCTGGAAGCGTTCTTCGACGAGATTCTGACCGCGCCGACGACGGAACTGTTGGTCTCTGGGCTCTACCAGTTCGCGCTGCCGGCACTGGAAGACGCCTGCCACCGTTACGCGAAAGATACCAACCCGCTGACCGATGCACCCAGTCGCCGTGTGTTACGGTTCGCTCGGCTCGAACTCACCGACATGATCACCTGGGGCCGGCAAGCCGACGCCTGCTTGCTTCCTGAAGGTCCGCTGGCACTCGTGGACTGGATAGACACGCTGCACGCTCTTTTGAACCTGGCCGGTTGGCTCGATGGCACCGCAACTACCCCGGCGAACCCTGAGCGCCAGCGAGGGGGTGAGCGTCACTCCCTCGCTGGCGCTCAGGGTTCGCCAGAGCCCCTGCCGCGCCGCTATTCCGCGAAGCCCTACGTCTACGACCCGGTTCCGAAGCGCGACGCCAGGTTCACCGACCCGTGGAACCAGGGGGTCAACGCCGAGAGCTTCCTGTACAACCCGGCGTTCCCGGCGCGGCCCAAGGCGCTCATGATGCTCTACAAGCGGCTCCGCGAGATCGACGTGCCCGAGATGATGGCCAGCATCATCACCCAGACCCCCGGCAAGCCGTGGGGCTACTACCGCGACATGAGCCGCCAGCTCTGGGACGAGGCCCGGCACGCGATGATGGGCGAGGTCGGGTTCGTCGCGCTCGGCGTCGACTGGACCAAGGCCAAGATCACGTTCAACTGGTCGCACCGGCTCAACACCGAGTGCACCCCGATGGAGCGGCACGGCGTGCTGTACTTCATCGAGCAGGGGCTGATGCCGAAGACCGGCAAGCGCTACGAGTTCGAGACCGGCCAGGCGACCGGCCTGCCGCTCATCGCCAACATCCAGGACTTCGACTGGGCCGACGAGGTATTGCACTCGCAGATCGGCCGCTTGTGGTATGTCCCCGAGTTCGGCAGCCTGAAAGAGGCACTCGCGTACGGCGACGCGGCCTGGTCGAAGGTGCTGAGCAACTGGGTCACGGTGAAGGAGCAGGGGCTAACCAACCACGCGAACTGGTGGCCGGACGTGTACGCGATGGCGTGCAAGGCCGAGGGCGTCGCGCCCGACCCCGCGGTGCTGGCGTTCGACGAGACCTACGAGGGGAAGCGCGCCGACCTTCAGCGCATCGCCGCGGAGTGACGAGAAGCCGAACTGCGCCGCACGATTCCCGGCCGATCGGACGCGATCCCGCTCGCGACCCGGCGCGAAAATGTGCCCCGCCGAACACGACGGGTTGACACCCCGCCGGGCGGTCGATAGGTTACTTTTGCCGAGGGGGTGTAGCTCAGTTGGTAGAGCGCTTGAATGGCATTCAAGAGGTCAGGAGTTCAACTCTCCTCACCTCCACCTCGCGAGCCCCAGGGATTCCCTGGGGCTCTTTCATTTTCAGCCCGTCACCTCCCGAACGCCTCAACCGGGTACGATACCCGGTCATGAGATGAGCCCGGACAACGCCCCTTCGCGCCGGCGCGAACCTGTGGCACACTGTGTGCCATGCCGAACCCGCCCAAGCTCTACACCCACGCCGGTGAGTCGCTGACCCTCAAGCAGTGGTCGCAGCGGACCGGGCTGCACGTCGAGACGATCCGCAGCCGGATCGAGCACCAGGGGTACACGCTCGCCGAGGCGCTGACCGCGCCCCTCGCGAAGAAGTTCCGCCCGAAGCGGAAGGGGGCCACCGGTCCCAAGCCGTGCCCGGCGTACAAGCAGCACGCGGGCGGCCAGGCGTTCGCGCGGTGGTGGGCCAACGGGAGGGAGCACGCCCGGTACTTCGGCCCGTGGCAGAGCCCGGAGTCCCGGGATGCGTACAAGCGGTTCGCGATCGAGTGGGCCAGCGGGGCGGATCTGGCCCCGGCGCCGGCCGGCGGGCTCAACGTCGGCGAGTTGGTGGTCCGGTACATGCGGCACGCCGAGCGGTACTACGTCAAGGAGGGGAAGCAGACGTCGGAGGTGGCCGGCCAGCGAGCCGCGCTCAACTTGCTCAACGAGCACTACGGCGACGTGCCCGTGGGCGAGGTGAAGGGGCGGCACCTGAAGGCGCTGCAGCAGGCGATGATCGACGCCCCTCTCGCGCGCGACACGATCAACAAGTACACGTGGCGGGTGTGCCGCTGCTTCCGGTGGGGGGTCGGCGAGGACCTCGTTCCCCCCGACGTCGCCGCGGTCCTGGAGTCGGTGCCGAACCTGCAACCGGGCCGGACCGCCGCCGAGGACGCGGACCCGGTCATGTCCGTCCCCCTGGCCGACATCGAGGCCACGCTCCCGCACCTCCACGAACTCCCCGAGCGGCGCGCGGTCCTGGCCCAGATGGTGCGGGCCATGCTCCTGATCGGGTGCCGCCCCGGCGAGCTCTGCGCGATGACGTGGGAGAAGGTCGACCGCACGAACCCGAAGGTGTGGTGCTACCGCATCGGGTCGGACAAGAACCTGCACCGCAAGGCCCGGCGGAAGCCGAAGCTCGTGTGGATCGGGCCGCGCGGCCAGGAGGTGCTGCGGCCGTTCCTGCCGGCCGGCCCTGACCCCCGCGGTCGCGTGTGGGTGTTCCCGCCGCGGGGCGAGAAGGGGACCAAGCGGACCGCCGTCAGCCGCGAGTCGTTCGGCGAGTACGTGCGGCTCGCCTGCGAGCGGGCCGGGGTGGAGCCCTGGACGCCCCACCAGTTGCGCCACAACCGCGCCACCGAGGTGCAGCGGCTGTACGAGGACAACGCGGCCGCAGCGGCGATCATCGGCGACACGCCCCAGGTCGCGGCCGAGGTGTACGCGGACCCGAACGAGGCCGTCGCGCGGCGAATCGCAATCGCGACCGGCTGAGTGTCAGACACGCCGGTACAACCCGCACTCCACCTCACCCGCCAAATCCGAATTCTTGGAACCGACATCGCGCCCGGCGCGTCAGGAAAGGTAGCGTATACTTGTAATGTCAATTTGTACACTATCTCCCAGCCGACGGACCCCTGTCATGTCCACGCCCGCCCACGTTCTGATTGACGCCGCACGCCACTACGCCCGCCGGACCGCGGGGCAGGGGGTGCGGTCGGTGAACCTGCAACTCATGGACGGGACGAAGCTGAAGATCGAGGTGCCGCCCGCGCCGAGCGAGGACTGGCCGCCGGCGGCCGGGTGGCACGCCCGCGGCGAGCACGGCGCGTACAACGGGACCACGTTCAAGCTGCCGGGGAAGCTCGCGGCGCTGTTCCGCGAGCTCGTCGAGGCGGGCGAGGCCGGGCTCACCGCGGGCGACATGAAGGTGAAGGTGTGGGACCGGCACACCGAGGACCGCACCGTGCAGAACGCGGTGTCGCGGCTGCGGGCCGTGGTGCGGGACGCCCTCGGCCTGGCCGACGAGACCGACCCGGTGGAGTCGAGTGAGGACCGGTACCGGCTCGTGGCGGTGGGGTGAGCGCTACTGCGGGATGAACGGCTTCGCGGCGATCTTGTACTGCGACTTTGAGACGAGGGCGTTGTTGATGAACGTGGCCCCGACTGAGGAGCCGTCGGGGTTGCTCCAGGTGAAACTCGCTTTCGATCGTCCCGCCGCCTCGTACCGCTCCTTCTCCTCACCTTCTCGGCCGATGATGTCGGCCACCTCGTCGTAACTCATCCCTTCGCGGATGGCGTCAAAGGTCTTGAGGGTGACCGGGGCGGTCCCGTTCCGCTTCGGCCCCTCGGCCCGTGGGTGCGGTGTCACCTCGTGAGCGTCGCGAGCGGTCGACTGTCTCGTGCGGTCGCAACCCGCCAGCAGCGAAAGTGAGACCGCGACGAGCAGAGGGGCTCGGAACGGGGCCGCGTGTCGCGTGTGAAGAGTCACCGTAATGTTTCCTCGGGTTGGGGCGGCGGCCACAGCCCCTCGCGCTGGAGCAGTTCCCGGCACGCCCGGTTGACCAGTTCCGCGACCTCCGACTCGTCCCGCTCGGCCAGCTTCTGCATCTGCGCGTGCGTGATCGGGCGCAGCAAGACGCGGCGGTTGTTCTTCTCGGCCCCTGCCTCGTCACTCTTCGCCATACCCGAGCATTGTGGTGGCGGCTGGGCAAGATGCAACACATTTGCCCGGCGTAGCGGCACCGCCCCTTCAACAAACGGGAACCAAGTGGACTCAAGGTTCCACTGAGTGGAACCGATCATGTATTCTAGTTCTTGTCCGGCTCGCCTGCCTTGTCCGACGCCCTCCGACGCACCGGCTCCGCGTGCGTGAGACGTGCGTGCGTGATTACGGTAAGGGTGTACAGTATCGACACGGGAACGACGACGAACGCGGGCCGCGGACAGGACCGAGAAGGAGTTGAAATGGACGCCACCAAGACCCCGCCACCGGCCGCGCCGCAGCAGAAGACGCTGACCCCGGAGTGCGTCGCTGCGGAACTCGATGTGACGCCGGAAGCGGTCCGCGACTGGCTCACCTACGGGGTGCTCGTGACGACGCCGAAGGGGGAGCGGAAGCGGGTCGCGCTGAAGGGCCGGAAGGTCGGCGGCCGGTGGCGGATCGAGCGGGCCGACCTCGACACGTTCACCAAGGTCACGACCGAGGCGTCGGTGTCGCCGGACGCGGTCGGGGCCGAGGACCGGGCCGAGACCGCCGCGCAGGCCCGGCGGCGGGCGAAGGGCGACCAGGAGTACGCGAGGGCGTACCTGCGCGGCGAGAAGTAGTGACCCCCGGCCAGCAAACACACGCGACCAACACCACGGAACCGGCACCATGTCAGCGGACCGACTCTTGACCCGGAAGCGGCAGCGGCCGTCCCCCGAAGTGGACGCCGAGCGGAAGCGGATCACGGCGTGCCTCGACTGGCTGGTGGACGAGTGGATGGACCGCCACGACGAGGCGCAGACGGCGGACGTGAAGCGCGCGTGCGGCGCGACCGCCTCGCACCTGGCCTACCTCGCGGAGGCCGTGCGCGAGGGCCACGACGTCGAGCAGTTGAAGGAGCGGGTCGCGACCGGCGCGACGACGCGAACGGCATCGAACTGATCGGGTGCGGCACCGGGCCGCGGCCGCGAACACGAACCACACACAGCGCATCGAGACACCGACCATGTCCGTCATCGAAATGACCGCCCTGGCACCCGCCCGCCGGACGCACCGCGTTCCGCCGCCGGTGACCGCCGGGGAACTGGAACTGATCGTCCGCATGGCCGACGTGATGTTCAAGGGCGGGCTCACCCCGGTGAGCGTGAAGCGGTCCGAGGGGATCGCCGCGCTCATCCTCGTGGGCCGCGACGTGGGGCTGAGCCCGACGCAGTCCGTCGCGAACATCATGATCGTGAACGGCAAGTCCACCATCTGGGGCGACGCGGTCCCGGGGCTGGCGATCGCCAGCGGCCTGCTGGAGGAGCGGAAGGAGTGGTACGAGGGGACCGAGGGGGAGGACGACTACACGGCGTGCTGCTCGCTGAAGCGGTTCGGGGAGGAACCGCGGGTGACGCGGTTCAGCATCGCGGACGCCAAGGCCGCGAACCTGTGGGGCAAGAAGGGGCCGTGGCAGGAATACTACCCGCGCCAGATGATGTGGCGGGCACGGTCCTGGTGCTACCGCGACACGTTCCCGGACGTGCTGTGCGGGCTGATCTTCGCCGAGGAGGCGATGGACATCCCGGAGCCGAGCGGGCGGGTGACGGTGTCGCAGGTGCAGCCGGAGCCGGCCGCGATCGAGACGTCGGCCAAGGAGAAGGTGACGAGTATCGAGCGGCCGACTGAGTACCGCGACGACAAGGAACACGTCCTCGGCCCGACCGACGCGCAGCGCGAGCGGCTCATGGACCTCCGTGGGTCGCTGTTCGTCGAGAAGCACGCGACCACGGAGGAGGAGCAGGACGCGGCGTGGCTGGAGGCGCTCGCGCCGTACAAGGTGACCAGCGCCAAGCAGATGACCCGGACCCAGATCGACGAGTTGATCGAGACGCTCGGGAAGCGCAACGACCCTTTCACGCACCCGCCGGCCCCCACTACGCCGGCGACCTGACCGATCCCACACTCTGGCCGGCCGAACTGCGGCGGGCGGTCAGGGACCACGGCCCCGCAGTTGTGTACGCGGTCGGACTGGCCGCGCTGGGGTACCCACCGACGTGGGAGCCCCGGCCGAGTGAGTCCGCCCGGGTGAGAGCGGCACTGTCCCTGTTACCGACACCCCGCAGAGGAGCGACCCCATGAGCGACGAGTTCGAGCAGTTCGAGAAGTACGACCCCAAGGCGGCCGAGGAGCGGATGAAGCACGGCGGGCTGATCCCGCCCGGCAAGTACCGCGCGACGCTGCTCGGGGCGAAGCGGACCGAGAGCAAGGCGAAGCAGACGCCGGGCTGGGAGATGACGTTCAAGCTCACCGAGGGCGGGTTCGCGGGCTCGGAGGTGACGGACACGATCTACATCACGGACAACGTGAAGTCGAAGGACCGGCTCGTGATCTTCGGGCACCGGCTCGGACTGCTGCTCAAGAAGCCGGACGGGACCGGGTACGTGAAGGCCGAGGGCAAGACCGACTTCATGGACTGCCTGGACACGCCGTGCATCATCGAGGTGATCCACGAGCCGGACCAGAAGGACGAGAACAAGAAGTGGGTGCGGCTGGCATTCGGCGGGGTGTACCTGCCCAACGACCCGGACGCGGTGAAGACGCTGGGGAAGGCCAAGGAGCCCGAGAAGAAGGGGGCGACCGCGGCGGCCGACGCGAAGAAGGGCGATGAGGCGAAGCCCGAGAAGAAGAAGGTCGGGCGCGGGGAACTCTGACCCGCGAGCGCGACCGGGCAACACGCGACACCTGCGGCGGCCGGGGAGAGTCCCGGCGAAGTGGTGCGACAGCCGGAGAGGACGGCAACGGGTCGCGCAGCAGAAGGCGAGCAAGCCGGACGGTACACCCGGTTCCCGAAAGGGATATTGCTGGTTCGAGTCCAGCCGGCCCCACTGGTTCTGAGTTCCGATTCACGACACTCACGAGGCTACGCGATGACCTGCAAGACGGAGCGGGGCGCTACCGGTGCGCGCCCAAAGGTGCCGGCCCCGATCGCAGTGGGCGACGTCATCACCCTGGCCAACGACGCCCACGCCACCCCGCTCACGGTCCTGGCGATCGTTCCCGGGTCGGGCGGCGCGACCATCACCCGTTGGTTCGCCCGCGGGTACGACATCGCGGGCCAGGTGGTCGAGCGCATCGTTTCCAGCCTGGAGATCGCAACGGCGAAGCGTCTCATGCCCCTGGCGGTCACCGGACCGGACGGGAAACCGGTGGAGGTGGAGAAGCCGCTCGGCCTGAGCGAAATCCTGGCCGACCTGGTAGCCCACGCCTCGAAGAGCCACTTCCTGACGTTCCCGCAAGACCCGGCGTGCCCCAAGCGGGAGAAGACGGCCGAGCAGCCGAAGCCCGCGGGCAAGCTCGTGTGGCTCCCGCCCGACTCCCGCGGCGAGACGTCCACGCACTGCAAGCGGTTCGCGGTGGTGAAGACGGCCGAGGGGATGTTCCGGGGCGTCGATCAGCGGTCGGCCAGGCACCAGTTCAGTGTGCGGTTCACGTTCCCGGATTCCGCGCGGGCGTGGTGCGAGGACCAGTTCGACATCGCGGGGGACGGTCCCAGTGGCCCGCCGGTCGTCGCACCGGCTCCGGTGGCAAACGTCCCCGGGCTGGAGTGGATCACCAACGGCGCGGACAAGCAGGGGCGGCCGACCGCGTGGGCCAGCAAGTGCGGCCGGTTCTGCATCTGGCCCACGGTCGAGAAGGACGGCACCTACGAGGGCGTGTGGTACTGCGTCGATCTGGCCGTGAACACCTCGGGCTGCGGGTCTGGCGGGAGCGTCGGCCAGGCGTACGAATTGTGCCGGTTCTCGCCGAACGCCTGCCTCGACGACGTGAAGCGGTGGGCCACGGAGCGGAGCCTGTACACGCTGGGTAAGGACGCGCAGGGCAAGCCGTGCCTGCTGCTGACGAAGCCCTCTTGGCCCAACGGGGCGACGAAGGCGGACGAGCCGGTGCTGCCGGTCGAAGTTCAGGATTGGACCGACCACGGCGGCATGTAACGCGACCCGGCCGGCGGCGCGAGCTCCCGGCCACACGATCCCGGGGTGGGTACGGCGACCCGCAAGCTGCTCCAAGCAACCCGCGCGGTGGAGATCGGGGCGGCAGGCCACAACCAAACGAGTTCACAGACCGGGGCGACCCGGCGGGACTCAAGTTTTTAGGCCAGAAGTCCTCCCCGACGAACGCGGCAAGTGGGTTCGACTCCCACCGGGATCACTGGCGACATCCAACCACGAACGAGGACCGAACATGAACGCAGAGATGGCCCGCGAGCGAACCAACGCGGCGAAGACCGGCGGCACGGACAAGGTCGAGTTCGCGCTCGGGCTGTGGCGCACGGCGATCCACAAGGCGACCGACGCGGGCAAGAGCGAGGTGAGCGAGGCCGACCTTCCCGCGGCGGCGTGGGCCACGGTGCCGCTCGCCGCTCGGAACGAGGCGGTCCCGCACCTCCAGGACGACGGGTTCAAGGTCGTCTCCAAGAAGGTAGGGGGCTTGAAGACCACGATCGTGATGTGGTGACTATGGTGACGCAATCGTGCACTTGAGAGGCCGACCGATGGGAGCCAAAAAACCACCAAGGAATGAATTGCAGTGTGATGTGTGTGAGGAATTTTTCGTACCTCGCGACGGACGCCAAAAACGGTGTTCAAAAGCGTGCCAAATGAAGGGCTTTGCAATCTGGCTGAACACCAAAGGCGAGGATTACGTTTCGAAGAGGAAGCAGCAGTTGAAGACAATCTGTATGTCGAAAAGGAAAGTTCCATTCGTCTCAATATGCGACATGTGTGGAGGCAAGTTCGCGACCACAAACAGTCAGAAGAAACGCTGCGGAGAAGCATGTTTCAAGAAGGCTGCGAATTTAAAGAGTGCAGCAAAAAGAGCACGGCAATCTCTCGATGAAGAGTACATGGAGAAGCAGCGGAAGATTGCGAATTATCGCTACCGGTACGATTCGCGATATCGAGATCGGATTCGTCGATACTATAAAGAACGGTGGAAAAACGACCCGGAGTATCGGCGGTTACGGATTGAGCGGAACAACGAATATATTAAGGAGCGATCAGCAAACGATATAGAGTTTCGCAGACGAGTGTTAATGCATAACCGTGAATATATGAGGCGAAGACGTGTAAAGCAACAACTGTTCGAAGCCTTGATTTTCTTCTCTCAACTGATGGAGAAACGCGATGCAACTGGCTCCTGACAGAGCAACCGTCGATCCGGCCGCGATCGAAGCCTTGCTCCCGCAGCAGGGACAGATCGAGCAGATGACGACCGAGGACTTGCGCCAAGCCCTCGACGTGTCCCGCCGCCTTTCGGCCAAGATCCTGACCGTCGCGGCGATGGTGTGGCGGGAACTCGAACGGCGCGGCGAAGACATGACGCCGTACCTGGAGGACATCGCATACCGCCGGGTCCGAGACATCGCGGGCGGCAAACTAGCGCCGGAAGCCGTGATGAAGTTCGGCACCCGCACGCGGCTCCTGGACCGCATCGCGAACCTGCCCCCCGCCGAGCAGAAGAAATTAGCGGAAGGCGAGCGGGTAACGGTTGTTGAGCGAGACCCCGAAACGAAGAAGCTGGACGAACGCAAACTCCCGGTCGAGAGCCTGGAGAAGTCCCAACTGAACCTCTTGTTCGCACCGTCCGGCGAGATGCGAACGCCCGACCAGCAGCGGGCCGTGTTGACCGCGACGCCACTCAAGCACCCGGAAGCCGATAAGCCGCGGGGTCGTGTGTTCATCGCTCGCGGCAAGCTTCGCACGGACGGCGAGGTTGAGGTGCAGGCAGTCATTGCCGCGCTTCGCGAGAAGGGATTCTTGCCGCCGCTCGGGAAGTGACTGTTGGCCAGGGCGGGCTGCGAGCAACAGCAGGTACGTGTCGGCATGTCAGGACATCGGAGCGGCATCATGGCGAGCGTCTACATCCCGAAGGACCGCACCCGCCGCGAGCACGTCGGCATGCTCGACAAGGTGCTGTGGGCGGACGACGACGCGCCGAAGGTGATCCTGCGGCTGACGGACGGGGCGAGCGTGATCGGCCCGGCCCCGACCGACCAGTTCGTCCGCGGGCAACTGTACCGCTTCTACGGCACCTGGAAGGACGGCCGGCGTGGGTGCGACTTCCACTTTCTCACGGTGATCCGCGACACGCCGATGACGCGCGGGGCCGTGGTCCACTACCTCGCCTCGACGTGCCGCAACGTCGGCAAGGTGACCGCGGAGCGGCTGTTCGACAAGTTCGGGTCGGACGCCGTCGCGACGCTCCGCAGGGAGCCCCGGACCGTGGCAGACACCGGGCTGATGGCCCTCGACGCGGCCGAGGAGGCGGCCCGCGACCTCGAGGTGTACGCGGGCGCCGAGCGGACCCGGGTGGAACTCCACGGCATGTTCGCCGGCCGCGGGTTCCCGGGGCACCTGATCGACGCGTGCATCGGCTCGTGGGGCGTCCGCGCCCCGGAACTGATCCGCCGGAACCCGTTCGCGCTGCTCGTGCGGCGGATGCCGGGGTGCAGCTTCAAGCGGGTCGACAAGCTGTACCTCGAAACGGGCGGGCGGCCCGGCGCGCTGAAGCGGCAGGCGATGTGCGCGGTGAACATCATCAAGCGGGACCACTCGGGCTCGACGTGGCTCGACGCCGACGCCGTGGCGGCGGACGTGACGCGGGCGGTCCCCGGCGCGGACCCGTGGCGCGCACTCATCCTGCTGCGTCGGGGGCAGTGGGTCCGGGTCCGCCGGTTGGACGGGAAGCGGTTCGTCGCGCTCCGGGAGCGGGCCGACGCGGAGATGCGGATTGCGGACAACGTGCGGCGGCTGTCGCGGTTCCCGGCGGCCTGGCCCACCGAGATCCCGGCGAGTGCCGCCGAGGGGGACGGGCTGCCGACCGCGCACCAGGTCGCGGAACTGAAGAAGGCCACGGCCGGGGCGGTCGGGTGCTTCGTGGGCGGCCCCGGGACGGGGAAGACCTACGCCCTGTCGTTCCTGCTCAAGGCGTTCATCGCGGAGCACGGGCCGGACGCGGTCGCGGTGGCGGCCCCGACCGGGAAGGCGGCGGTGCGGGCCGGCGAGTCGCTGCGGGCCAGGGGGCTGGAGGTGGTCGCGCGGACCCAGCACCAGTTGTTGGAGATCGGGCGGAACGGCCACGACGGGGACGGGTGGGGGTTCGAGCGGAACCGGGACAACCCGCTCGACGTGACGGCGCTCGTGATCGACGAGAGCAGCATGGATGATGCGTCGCTCCTGGCCGACACGCTCGACGCGGTCCCGGACGGCGGGTGCGTGCTGTTTGTGGGCGATGAATGGCAACTCCCGCCGGTCGGCCACGGTGCGCCGCTCCGGGACCTGCTAGCCGGCGGGGTGCCGCAGGGGAAGTTGACGGAGATCCACCGGAACGCGGGCTCCATCGTCGAGGCGTGTGCGGCGATCAAGGCCGGCACGCCGGTGCGGTTCGACGAGCGGTTCGACCTGGCGGCCCCGTGCCCGCGGAACCTGCGGATCATCGACTGCCCGGCGGCCGAGGCCCTCGACGTGCTGGCCGACGTGGTGGGGCAGATGTCGCGGTTCGACCCGATCTGGGAGACGCAGATCATCACCCCGCTGAACGGGGGCGAGAAGAGCGCGTCGGCGGTGTCGCGGGCCAGGGTGAACGGGCGGTTCGGGCCGGTGTTCAACCCGGACGGCAAGGGCGCGCCGGGGAACCCGTTCCGGGTCGGGGACAAGGTGATCTGCACGACGAACACCCGGCTGAAGTGCGTGGTGCCGCTCGCGGACCGGTACGGGCACCCGGACATGGCGCTCGACGCGGCGAACTACCAGACCGTGGCCGGGGACCGCCGCGGGAACGAGGCCGAGTGGTACGTCGCGAACGGCGAGGTCGGGCGGGTGGTCGCGGTGTCGAGGGACGCGACGGTCGCGCGGTTCGGCGGGGTGAACGTGCCGCTCGTGCGGTTCTCGCACACCCGGGTGCGGGAGAGCGACGACGAGGACAAGAAGGCCGCGGCGGCGGGCGCGGGAGGGGACTTTGACCACGCCTGGGGGATCACCGCTCACCGGTGCGTTCACCCCGACACGCTCGTCGAGACCGAGGACGGGTTGCTCCCGATCAAGCTCGTGGCCGGTGACGGGTTCATTGCCACGCCCGACGGCGGGAAGGTGTACACGAACAAGGTCGTCAATCCCGTTGGGCCGGCGCTACGGGTCACGACGAAGCACGGGTACACGGTCACCGTCACCCCGGACCACCGCGTCGAACGCTGGACCGGCGACGACTACTCGATGTGCTTCGCGGGGCAACTTCGCCAGGGCGACTGGCTCCGGGTGCGGCTCGGGACGACGGTCGAACCGACGCGGCCGGCCATGCTGCCGGTCCTGCAAGAGTGCGACCCGCGGGCCACACGGTTCCGAACGCCACAGTCGGTGGACGCTGACGTTGCGGAGTTCTTCGGGCTGATGGTCGCGGACGGAACGGTGTTCGACCACGGGTTCCGGCTGCTGAAGCGGCACCGCGACGTTGCGGAACGGTTCGGGGAACTGTGCCGGACGCTGTTCGGGTGCAGCACCCACCCGGTGAAGCTCAACGGAGCGACGGGGTTCGAAGTGCGGTCCACCTACCTGGCCGACTGGCTCCGTTTGGTCGGCGGGATGAGCCCGAACGCCAAGGCGGTCCCTGAGAGTGTTCTGCGTTCTGATTCGGTGATGCACGCGGCGTTCCTGCGCGGGCTGTTCGAGGACGGCACGGTCAACATCGATTCGGACGGTCTCTGCGACCACATCGAGTGGGGGACGGTTCACCCGGCCCTTCTCGACACGGTGCAGGTGATGCTCCTCCGGCTCGGCGTCATCAGCACCGCGAATCGGACGGGCACCACCAAGCGGTACAAGCCGCTGTACATCTACGGCCGGTCCGCGGCCCAGTTCGGCCGGGCGGTCGGGTTCGTCAGCGAGTTCAAACGGCGGCGGCTGGTTGCGTGCCGAGAAACCGAAACGAAGTTCACGCTCCCGGTGTCGCGGGTGCAGGCCGACGGATTGAGGGCGGCGTGCTCGCAGCGAACGGTTCAGAACGCCCGGACACGTGGGACGGTGAGCCGTGAGACCGCACGGGCTGCCGGGTGGCACGAACGGCTCGACTGGTTCGAAGACCCGATCGTGTCCATCGAACCGGTCCAATGCGAGTCGATGTGCGTCGAGGTTCCGGACGGGCACCGGTTCCTTCAGAACGGGTTCCCGTGGTGGAACTCGCAGGGCAGTGAGTGGCCATGTGTCATTTGCATGGTGGACCCGGAGGCGAGTTCGATCTGCGACATGAACTACTGGTACACGGCGATCTCGCGGGCGCGGTCGGCGTGCCTGTTGATCGGGCCGAAGGGGGCGTTCGAGAAGCAGGTGAAGCGGGTCGCGTTGACCCGGCGGCGGACGTTCCTGGGTGAACTACTTCGTGAGGGACTGTGATGGACCGGCTCAAGGAGATGTTGCAGTCGTTCGCGACCCGCGGCCCGGAGCGACTGGCGATCTACAAGGACGACGACGAGGACGATGAGACGTCCTACTGGGTGGGTTCGCGGCAACTCTACCACGGGATGCGGAGCGAGGTGCGACTCGCGGCCGGCATGCGGAAGGACGTGGCGGAACTCGTGCTCGGTGCGTTGTTGAAGGAGCGGGACGGCGGGTGTGGATCGAACCATTAACCACTGTGAGGAACCGGACCCATGAGCGAGCGACGAACGAGACCGAAGGCCCACCAGCGCACACTCACGCTGGCGACCGTGGGCCAACTCGCCGGCGGCCAGGCCGAGGCGATCATCAACGCGGCGCTGCGGGCCGCGCTCCGCGACACCGAGGACCGGGGCGCGGACAAGAAGCCGCGGAAGGTGACCATCGAACTCGAGCTCCGCAAGCTCGGCGACTCGGTGAGCGCGACGGCCAAGGCGAAGACGAGCCTACCGCCGTACCTGACCGACCCGACCATCGGCGAGTTGACGATGAACGACCGGGGCCAGCCCGAGATGCAGTTCAGCCCGGTGGCACCGGAGAACCCGGACCAGCCGGCACTCAGCGGCATCGAGGAGTGACGCGGCGCGAGCAGTAACCCCGGGCCGGGGACACTCTCCCTGGCCCACGTTGAGGAATCGAGATGGACGCCCACGAGTACCGCCGCCAGATCGCGATCGCGAGACTCGACGTCGCAATCGACGTGATGATTGCGTGGCGCGGCCGGTACGAAGATGACGAGCGGCCGGTGACGAAGGCGTGGGTCATCCAACTGTGCCCGACCCTGCGGCCCGGCAAGTTGTGCGGCGTACTGATGGTGAACAACACGGTGGACGTACAGGGGATCGGCTACATGGTGTGCGGTCACACCTACAAGCTCGTTCTCCGGTCCCGCTGCGGCACCTTGCAGAAGTTGCAGGCGGCAGGGGCCACCGTGACGCGGGGGCAGTTCCGCGAGGCGGCCCAGAAGAGCGGCGTGTCGCTGCCGGCCGAACACGCGACGTTGTACCTGCGTGTGGACAAGGACCAACTAACCCCGAACGCAAAGGACCACAGCCCATGTTGAAGGAAGCCTTGCAGTACATGAACGAACTCGGCCGCTCGTCGGCGTCGAGCATCGTCGAGACCAGCCGCGAGCCGCACCACGTCTACTTCATCCGCCGCAACAACGGCGAACTGGAGAAGGTGACGGCCGACGAGAAGCCCGAGCAGCACACCGCGCTGTCGCTCCAGGCGGTCACCGACAAGGCGATTGAGTACGCGCCGGACGCCGAGGTGTGGTACTCCCCGACCGAGATCGTCGCCGTCGTCGGCAAGGACCACCCCGGGACGGTGAAGCTCGCGCTCGTCGCGTCGGACCAGTACAAGCGGCTGGCCGACCTGAAGGCGCAGAAGCCGGCCATGACCCAGATGGACTTGATCCGCGACCTGCGGACCACGTTCCGCGACTCCCTGGCGCTGTGCGGCGACCTCGTGGAGTCGCTCCGCAAGGTGAACTTCCGGGCGACCGCGACGACGCAGGGCGAGGTGGGCCACGGGAAGGCGAGCCTCGGGAAGGAGATCACCGGCGAGGTGACCGGGCTCAAGGCGATCCCCGAGTACGTGACGTTCGAGTTCCCGGCCTACGCGAACCCGTCGTTCCGCTCGGTGTGGTGCCGGGTCGAGTGCGCGCTGGAGCCGGACCCGACGAACGGGTGCTTCCGGCTGCTCCCGCTGCCGGGGCAACTCGAGGTCGCGGCCGAGAACGCGCTCTCCTTCCTGGCCGACGAGTTGAAGAAGGAGTTGGCGGACTCCAAGGTCCGCTTGTTCTTCGGCAAGCCCTGAGCGGCCGCGTCCGGCTGCGACTGACCGCGTGACGCGATTGAAGTGAGTGTACCCAAGGCCGGGTGACGTTCGCCCGGCCCCGTGTCCCCCTGCGCGCTCTGAGGAGTTTTTCGCAATGAGCACTGTCATCAAGCCCACCGTCGGCCGCGTCGTGCTGTTCTACCCGGCCGACCGACTCGTCCAGGACCAGCCCCTTGCCGCGGTCGTCGCGGCGGTGTGGGGCGACCGGTGCGTCAACCTCGGCGTCTTCCACCGCAACGGCGTGCCGATGTCGCACCCGCCCACCAGCGTGACGCTCGTCCAGCCGGGCGACGTGCCGCCCTCGGTCGGCGCGTACTGCACGTGGATGCCGTACCAGATCGACAAGGCGGCGAAGCAGCAGGCCGAGGCCCGCAACGACCTGCACACCGAGGCGATGGCGTCGATCTGACCACGCGTCGCGTCGCAGCCCCGATCGACACCCACGGTGCGGACCCGACCATGCCCCGCAAGCAGCCCAACCCCGAGTTCCCGGTCACGGTCCTGTGCGACACGCGCGAGCAACTGCCGTTCGTGTTCGACGGGATCACCGCCGACCTGGAGACGCTCGACGGGCAGTGGCGCACGCCCTACGCGTTCGCGGACGTGCCGGCGGACCAGGAGCACGGCGGCGGGGCGTGGCGGGTCCGCACCGAGCGGGTGGCCCTCGCGAGCGGGGACTACTCGCTCGACGGGTACGCGACGGCGGTGGCGGTGGAGCGGAAGTCCATCAACGACCTGTTCCACACGCTCGGCCAGGGGCGGGCGCGGTTCCTGCGCGAGCTCGAGCGGCTGAGCGAGTACACGTTCGCCGCGGTGGTGGTGGAGCGGGAGTGGTCGGACATCTTCCTGCGGCCGCCGGTGCACTCGCGGCTGAGCCCGAAGAGCGTGTACCGGAGCGTGCTGGCGTGGCAGCAGCGGTTCACTCGGGTGCATTGGTTTTTCGCACCGGGCCGCGACTTCGCCGAGGTGACGACGTTCCGGATCTTGGAGAGGTTCGTGAAGGAGCAGGCCGAGAAATCGTTCCGCAAACCCAAGGTGACGTGATGCCGGTGAGCACAGTCGGATACCCCGCGGAGATGAGGGAGAAGGCGAAGTCGCAGGGCTCGCACCTCGTGACCCTCGACATCAACGGGAAGTTCGCAAAGAAGGGCGGCGCGACGATCCAAACGCACGTCCTCGACGCGGACGAACTCCAGCGGGTGTGGGACTTCTTCGAGTGGTTGACGATGGGCCGGCACCTCGACCGGGCCGGCAAGACGGCGCAGGCACCAGCAACCCCGAAGGTGAAGTGATGACCGCCGCCGCCAGGTTCCAACCCGTGAACGAGGTGCTCGACGCGAAGGCCGCGCGCAAGCGTCGGCAGGCGTTCTACACGCCCCTGGCCCTCGTCGCGAAGCTCGTCGAGTGGGCCGACGTGTCGGAGTACACGACGTGCCTGGAGCCGAGTGCCGGCGACGGGCGAATCGTTCACGCTCTCCGTGCGGCCGGGGCGGTGAGCGTGGCGGCGTGCGAGGTCGAAGCGGCGATGCACCCGAGGATCGAATCCGCGGGCGGAACCGTCGTCGGGACCGACTTCCTGGCCCACAGCGGAGCCCGGTACGACCGCATCGTCATGAACCCGCCGTTCAAGGGCAAGCAGTGCCCGCGGCACATCGAACACGCGTGGACGCTGCTCGCGCCGGGCGGGGTGCTGCTGTCGGTCGCGCCGACGACGCTCGTGGACGACGTGCGGGAGCAGCGGCTGAACCTGCACGGGTGCGAGTGGGCCACGGTGGAGCGGCTCGACGGGGACCTGTTCAAGGAGTTCGGCACCGGGATCGAAGTGGCCGTTGTGGAACTGCGCGAGGGCCGGAACGACCGGCCCGGCGACACGGGCGGCTTCGCGAACCAGGCGACGTGGAACGCGGCCCTGGCCATCGAGACGGACGCCGAGTTGTCGGCCACGGTCCGGAAGGACGGGTGCGACCGGGCGGCTCTGAAGCAGCGGGTAGTGCGGGAGATCGTCGAGGGCGGCGGGTCGGGGTACGGGATTGCGTGGAGCGAGGTGTGGGAGCACGTCGCGCCCGGGGCCGTGACGCGGTCGCAGATGGAAATCGAGGAGTACCTGCGTTCGGCGAGGGCCAACTGATGGACCCGGTGAAGTGGCTCGCGGAGCGGCTGTGGGACGTGCAGAAGCAGCAGTTCATCCGCGACGGATTGCGGCGACATGGCCCGCCCGACCCGGTGGGCCAGAGGGTGCGAGCGGCGGGCGCGGCGGCAGTGGTGGTGGCATGTGTCGTTGTGGCGTACACCTGGCGGTCAATCTGGAAGTGAGTCAGAGATGGTTGCGAAGCGGATCAACGTGGCCGACCTGTTCTGCGGAGCGGGCGGCACCTCGACGGGTCTGGGGATGGCGGCGGCGCGGCTCGGCCGGGCCGTAAACCTCACCGCCGTGAACCACTGGGACCGGGCCGTCGAGACGCACGCGGCGAACCACCCGAAGGCGTTCCACTTCTGCCAGAGCCTGGCCGACCTGGACCCGAAGAAGGCGGTGCCGGGCGGGAAGCTCGATCTGCTGGTGGCGTCACCGGAGTGCACCCACCACTCGGTTGCCCGCGGCGGCAAGCCTGTCAACGACCAGTCGCGGGCGTCGGCGTACTGCGTCCACCGGTGGTGCGCGGCCCTCGACGTGAAGCGGGTGCTGATCGAGAACGTCCCCGAGTTCCAGACGTGGGGGCCGCTCGACGCCAAGGGGCGGCCGACCAAGGCGGGCCGGGGGAAGTTGTTCGGCGCGTTCATCGACACGTTCAAGGCGATGGGCTACCGCGTCGAGTGGCGGGTGCTGAACGCCGCGGACTACGGCGGGGCGACCACGCGGCGTCGGCTGTTCATCCAGGCGGCGAAGGGGCGGTTGCCGATCCGGTGGCCCGAGCGGAGCCACGAGCCGGACCCGACGGCCGGGTTGTTCGCGTCGCTGCCGCGGTGGCGGGCGGCCCGGGAGATCATCGACTGGTCGCTGCCCGGGGAGAGCATCTTCACCCGGAAGCGGCCGCTGAGCGACAACACGCTGAAGCGGATCGAGGCGGGGCTGAGGAAGTTCGGCGGCGCGAACGCGGAGCCGTTCCTGCTGTTGCTGAACCGGACGAGGAACGCCCCGGTCGGGGTCGGCGAACCGATCTCCACGGTCACGGCAACCTCGTCCGACTTCGCCCTGTGCGAGCCGTTCGTCCTCCCGCCCGAGGGCATCCACCGCGGCAACGCGCCGCGCGGGGTCGGCCAGCCGATGCAGACGATCACGGCCGGCCGCGGCGGCGGTCAGTTGGTTCAGCCGTTCATCGCCCGGATGTGCAACAGCGGCGACGACAACTGCCGGGTGAAGAGTGTCGAACAACCGATCGGGACCATCCACGCCGGCGGCGGGTCGTTCGGCATCGTCGAGCCGTTCGTGATGCACACCACGCACCACGGTAGCGATCGCGTGTACGACCCGGCCGAGCCGCTGCCGTGCGTCACGGGGGCGAACCGGGGCGAGCAGGCGCTGGTCTCGCCGTTCATCGTCCCGACCAACTACGGCGAGCGGGAGGGCCAGAGCCCGCGGTGCCACGACGTCGACAAGCCGTTCCCGACGGTCGTCGCCGGCGGCTCGACGCACGGGCTCGTGCAACCGTTCATCGTCCCGCAGATGTCGAGCAACGGGCCGCGGTCGGTGAGTTCGCCCATCCCGACCGTCACCACCACCTCGCGGGGCGTCGGGCTGTGCGAGCCGTTCCTCGTCCCGTTCTACGCCAACGGCCTGGCCGACGCCGTGGCCGACCCGCTCCGGACCGTCACCACCAAGGACCGGCACGCCCTCGTGGAGCCGGACCGGTGCCGCCTCGACATCCGGTTCCGCATGCTCCAGCCGCACGAACTCGCGGCCGCGATGGGGTTCCCGAAGGACTACAAGATCACCGGCAACCGCAGCGAGCAGGTGAAGCAGGTCGGGAACGCGGTCGAGGTGAACCAGGCGAAGGCGCTCATCCTGGCCATGCTGGAGGACGTCGCGTGAAGTGCCTCAGCCTGCACCAACCGTGGGCGTCCCTGATGGTGTCCGGCGCGAAGTGCGTCGAGACCCGCGGCTGGCCCCTGAGATACCGTGGCCCGCTCCTGATTCACGCAGCGAAGAAGTGGGACGGGGACCTCGCGTTCATTGCGGCCGGACAACCGTTCCGCGCCGCCTTGGAGCGATCCGGGATCGTGTTCGAGGCGACCGAGGCGGCGGCCAAGCGGGGGTGGGGGCTGCCGTTCGGCGCGATCGTCGGGCGGGTGGACGTGGTGAACGTGGTCCACACCGACGACGTGGCCGACGAGTTGGGGTACCACGACGGCCCGTACCACCTGACCCCGGACGGGGTCCTGTACGTGACCGAGACCGAGCGGGCGTTCGGGAACTTCGACCCGCGGCGGTGGGCGTTCCTGTGCGAGAACCCGGTGCGGTTCGCGAATCCGATCCCGTACCGCGGCGAGCGAGGGTTGTTCGAGGTGCCCGACGAACTGGTGAGGGAGAACATCGCATGAGAACCGTCAACGCACTGGCCCCGTGGTTCGGTTCCAACCGCAGCCTCGCGCACAAGGTCGGCGAGTTGCTCACCGACTGCACCTGGGTGGGCGTGCCGTTCGCCGGCGGGATGTCGGAGTTGCTCCACATCACCGCCCGCACGCTCCTCGTGAGCGACCTGCACGCGCACGTCCTGAACCTCGCCGCGGTCGTCGCGGACCCGGACCTGCGGCCGCGGCTCGTCGATCAACTCGACGGCCTGCCGGTCCACCCGGACGTTCTGGCCAGTGCCCAACTCCGGTGCCGGTGGTACGAGGAGCAAGGCGTCCACCCGCCCTGCCTCGAGTGGGCGGTGAACTACTTCGTCTGCGCGTGGATGGCCCGCAACGGGACCGCCGGCACCGCGACCGAGTTCAAGGCCGGCATGTCGACGCGGTGGACCGCGAACGGCGGCGACTCGGCGATCCGGTTCCGCAACGCGACCGAGTCTCTCGCCCAATGGTCGGAGGTGATGCGTCGCTGCACGTTCATCAAGCTCGACGTGTTCGCGTTCTTGGGGCGGGTGTGTGACCAGGCGGGCCACGGTGTGTACCTCGATCCGCCGTTCCCGGGACCGGGCGACGACTACAAGCACAAGTTCGACGAGGCGAGCCAGCGGAAGCTCAGCCGCGAACTCACCGCCTTCAAGAAGTGCCGGGTTGTGTGCCGCTTTTATAGGCACCCCTTGATTGAGGAGCTTTATCCAGCCGCCCGCTGGGAATGGATCGACTGTGCCGGAGGGAAGAAGCAGACGAACGAGACCGCACCTGAGGTCCTCATTGTTTCCAAGGACATCGAGGAGAAGGGGCAATGAAGGGGCGAACCAAAACGCTTCCGCTCCAAGACTGTGCATCCATCGAGTTACGAGACTCGATGCAGGTGGTTCTTTCCTGGGTGGAACGCGGGATCTTGGTGATCGAGTCGGACGGCACGGTCTGGCGCTGTGCGGTCATGACCAGATGGGGAGCAAGGCCAGTCGCTCGGCGGCGTGTTGACCCGATCGGCACTGGAGGCTACCGCCGCGTAAAGGTCACCGAGCAGTACCAGCAATACTGCGTTTCCGCGCACCGCCTCGTGTGGACGCACCACAACGGCATGATTCCCGACGGCATGGACATCAACCATCTCGATGCGGTCAGGGGCAACAACCATCCGAAGAACCTTGAGGCGGTCACCCGTTCTGGCAACGCCAAGCACGCGCACAAGGTTGGCAGTTACAAGGACCGCAAGCGGCGGTTCTCGCCGGAGGTCGAAGCGGAAATCAGAAGGCTTAGGGCGAGTGGACTCAGTTGGCGGAAAGTTGGTGCTCACACTGGTGTCTCGCCGACTTGGTGCCGTCAGTTCGTGGCACGTCACGGTCTAGTGGCCGCGCCGGAGGTGCTGTTGGTCAACCGAACAGGGGGTGCGTGATGGGGTTCCTGAGCAACAGCAGCGGGATCATGACCGCCGGGTTTCGCGTTCCCGAACCGAACCGGGCGTACTGCGCGAACTGCAAGGGCAAGGGGTTCGACCTGACGAAGAAGTCGCGGCACTCTACCAAGTGCCAGCGCTGCCGCGGGAAGGGGTTCACCACCGTCGGCAACACGAAGCGGTGACCGTGATTCGAACTGTGAACCGAGGACAACCGATGCCAGCCGAAGCCAAGACCGAACCGCGCGTGTGCCGGTGGTGCTGCCCGCGCCTCACCCGCACCTTCCACATCTTCCGCGGCGGCAAGTCGCTGTGCGGGGTGTGGAGCCTCGACGACCGCGGTGGCCAAGTGCTTGCGCCGGACCTGCTGGTCGCCCCGTCGTCGCTCAATGAATGCCACCGCTGCATTCACGTGTTCAACACCGAGATCGTGACCAACTCAACCGAGGCGAGCAAGTGATTCGCGTAGTCAACGTGAAGGGCATGAACAAGCCGGCCGACCGCGCCGGCGTCGTGTACTGCGGCCGCCCGTTCGCGGGCTGGAAGGGCCACGCGCTCGGCAACCCGTTCCGGCCCAAGCCCGGTGACCCGATCGGCACCTGCCTGGAGCGCTACCGCAAGTGGCTCCTGGCCCGCCCGACACTCGACGCCGACCTGGCCGCGCTGTGGGAGGAGACGGGCCGCGGGGCCAAGCCGCTCGGGTGCTGGTGCGTGAGCGCGGCCGCGGGCGACGGCTCCGAGGTGGTGTGCCACGCACAGATCCTCGCGGAGATGCTGCGCGAGCGGTTCGCACGGGGAGGGGCAGCATGAGCGACCAGTCATTTCGCGGGCTGTCGGTCAAGGTGCGGCAGTGGATGGCCGGGGCGAAGCACGCCATCGTCTACGGCGGGTGCCTGTACGTCAGCCCCGCCATGCACGCACTCTTCAAGGACACGACCCCGGGGGAACTGGAGTCCCTCCTGACCAACATCGGGGCGGTAACCGTGCCGTACCGGGAAGGCTGGGATGTCGCCGGGTTCGTCGGCCGGCCCGGCGAGGATGGGTACGGGGTGGCAATGGTAGACATCGGGATGTTCACCGGGCTACCGACGCTGGGCATGACGACGAAGGGAGGGCCGACATGAGCGACCGGGCATTCCTGGCGAAGATCGAAGAGGAGCCGGCGGAGGCGCTGCACAAACTCGCCTACGCCGACTGGCTCGATGAGCAGCGGCGGCACGGGCTGGCGTTCGCGTACCGGTGGGCGGCCCGCCGCGGTCACCACCCGAGGGTCACGCCGGGGATCAAGCGGGCGGTCTGGTCAACGTTCCGCAGGGGCCAGCACAAGCCGGCGTGGCCGAGTCAACTCCCGCCGCTCGTGTTCGCACAGTTGCGGCCGCTGAAGCAGGTGACGACGACATCGTACGCGCCGCCCAACTACCGCTGTCGCGACATGTCCATCGCGTTCGCGGCCCTAGCCGACGTGCTCCAGAAACTCCGAGAGGTGATCGAATGAGCGATGCCAACATCGCAGCGCGTGCGGCCCTCGCCCACCTGGACCGTGACCACCTGGCCCACGTTCACCTCGCGGCCGCCGACGCCCTCGGCGAACTCGCGAAGTTGTTCAAGCCCGGCATGCGGCTGACGTTCGTCGCGCGGCACCCGGACCACGCCGAGCGGCACGTGATTGTGAGCGACGACAGTACGCAGGGGCTGGCCGACCTGATGGCCAAGAAGGTAACCGAGGAGCGCGGCCCGTGGTGGAATCAGGCGACCGCCGTTGAGGGAGGGTGCCCACTGTGAACACCGACTCGCCCCTTGCATCCCCCGAGTGGGCCGGCTTCGTCGCCTCAATGCGGTTCGCGCCGCGCGACGACACGCCCCGGCTCGTCGCCGCGGACTGGCTCCAGGACGCCGGCCTGCCCGAGCTCGAGGCGTGGGCCGACTTCGTCCGGCTCCAGGTGGAAGCGGCGCGGCACGCCCCGGTCCGCACGCACCTCTACACCGACTCGTGCGACTGCGGGGCGTGCCGGCCCGAGCGGCGGGCGACGACCCTGTTCGACCGGTGGGGGACGCACTGGGGGTGGCACAGCTTCGGTCACGTCACCACGACGCAGCGGATCGGGAAGGCGAGCGACTTCGACCGCGGGTTCATCGGCAGTGTGACCGTGACCCTGAAGGACTGGAAGGTCGCGGACGTGCCGAAGGACGTGGCCCCGCTGTACGAGCGGACCCCGCTGCCGAACCTGCTCGTCGTCCTCGACAACCTGCGGAACGGCTGGGCACTGCGGGTCACGCTCGACGCCAGCAACCGCAGCGGGTTCCTCGCGGTCGCCGCCATGATCTTGCCGAACCCCGCACTCGCCCGGACCAAGCCGTACCGCGCGTCGCGAATCATCGGCCGCCGCAACGACTTCGCCCGCGCGGTCAAGGGGGCGGTCCGCCAGGCCGTGGCCAACCGGAACGACTGCTTCCCGCCTTCGTTCGCGGGGACCGCACCATGAACGCCGCAGCCGTCGCCGCGGACCTGGCCCGGTTCGTCCACCCCGAGCAGGTGACCGAGCTCCGCGCCCTCAGCGTGGGCGGGCCGGGCCGCACGTTCAGCGGCTGGTTCGACGGCGCGCACCTGCTCGACATGGCGCGCAACGCGCTCGCGCTCACCCGCCAGGCCGCCGGCGTGTACTTCGTCCCGAACCCGGTCCACCCCGCGGTCGCGGCGAAGCGGATGAACGTGGTGCTGAACGTGCCGAAGGGGTTCCGGCTCACCCACGACGAGGATGTGCTCGAACGCCGCTACCTCATGGTGGACATGGACCCGCGCCGCCTCCACCTCGACGACCCGGCCAGCGACGACCAGAAGTGTCCGACCACGGCGCGGGAACTGGCCTTCGCGAAGCGGACCGCCGACCGGTACGTCCGGCCGTTCCTCCGCGCGCTCGGGTTCGCCGAGCCGGTCGTGATGTGCAGCGGGAACGGCGTCCACCTCGTGTACCGCTACAGCGCCCCGCTCCCCACCGCCGCCTGGGGGACGCTGGCGGACCCGATCGCGGAGACGCTCCGCGCCCTCAGCGACCGCTTCACCTGCTACGGCGTGTCGATCGACGCCGACACCTACACCCCGTCCCGGATGCTCAAGGTGCCCGGGACCATTGTCCGCAAGGGCGAGGCGACGCGGTCCCGGCCGCACCGGCTCGCCAGAATCATAGAGGTGCCCGATGGATGGCGAGAACCCGACGCCCCACCCGCCGCTCCCCCAGGAGGTGCGGAACCTGCTGAACACCACCAGCCAGACGGGCGAGTGGAAACCGCGGGCCAGGGTCGAACCCCTCGCCGCGTGTCCCGAGACGACCCGCGCCTGTTCGACGGAGGAGAGCGTAGTCCAGCGGTGCATTGAGTACCTGGCGACGCTCCCGGAAGCGATCCAGGGTTCCCGGGGCTCGGCCGCCGCCATGCGCGCGGCCCGCGTCGTCTGCTGGGGGTTCGACCTCGGCGAGGACACGGGGTACTCAATCCTGGCCGAGCACTACAACCCGCGGTGCCAGCCGCCGTGGTCCGAGTCGGAACTGCGGAAGAAGTGCCGCGACGCCATGAGCCGGGCGGACGCCAACAATGCCCGCGGGTGGCTGCGCGACGCGGAGAACCCCCACGCCGCCGTCGCCGCGGCCGCCGCCCGCACCGGCCCGCACCCGGCCGACCTCATCATCCCCGGGCTGCTCGGCCCGCTCGCCCCGGCGTTCCCGGCCGCCGGCCCGCCCACGCCTCCCGGCTCGCCCCCCGCTCCCCCGCGCCCGCCGTCGGAGGGCCAAGGGACCGGTGCGGCGGGCGACGACCCCGGTGACGACGGCTCGCACCGGCCCGCGACCGCAACCACGACGATCGGCGTCGAGGATGACGACCCGTACAAGCTCGCCCGCCAGTTCCTCGAACGGTTCGACCACCCGGACGGGTGCCGGCTCCGTTACTGGGCCGGCGAGTTCTGCCTCTGGATCAGCGGCGCGTACTCCACCATCAGCGAGGACGAACTGCGCGGCCAACTGTCCTCGTGGACCGAGAACGAGTTCATGCGGACCCACCTGGCCCGCATCCAGGTGTACACGAACAACGCGGAGAAGTCGCCCGACGCCAGGGACAAGGAGAAGGTCCCGACCAAGCGCCGCGTCAGCCGCAACCTCGTGTCCGACGTGCTCCAGGCCGTCCGCGGGCTCGTGGCCATCCCCTCCACCAAGAGCCCGCCGTGCTGGCTCGGGGACGGGCCGCCGGCCGCCGAACTGGTCGCGGCGAAGAACGGGCTCGTCCACCTGCCGTCGCTGGTCGCTGGGCTCGACTCGGCGTTCACCCGGTCCACCCCGAAGTTCTTCAGCTTCAACCGGGTCGCGTTCGACTTCGAACCGGACGCCCCGTGCCCGCGGCAGTGGCTGAACTTCCTGTCGCAACTGTGGCCCGACGACCCGCAGAGCGTCGCGTGCCTGCAGGAGTGGTTCGGCTACCTCATCACCCCGGACACGTCGCGCCACAAGATGCTGCTCCTCCTCGGCCCGCCCCGCGCCGGCAAGGGGACCATCGGCCGCGTCCTCAAGGCGCTGGTCGGGGAACTGAACGTCGCGGCCCCGACCCTCGGCAAGCTCGCCGAGCAGTTCGGGCTCCAGGACCTGATCGGCAAGCCGGTGGCGATGATCGGCGACGCCCGCCTGTCGGGCCGCACCGACGCCGTGGCCATCACCGAGGAACTGCTCAGCATCAGCGGCGAGGACGACCGGACCATCGCCAGGAAGTACGCCACGTCGGTCACCATGAAGCTGCCGACCCGGTTCGTGTTCCTCTCCAACGAGATGCCGCAACTCGGCGACACGTCCGGCGCGCTCCTCGGCCGCATGGTGATCCTGCGCCTCACCCGGTCGTTCCTCGGCGTCGAGGACCACGAGTTGTTGGAGAAGCTGCTCGTCGAGTTGCCCGGCATCCTCCTGTGGGCCGCGGACGGGTGGACCCGGTTGCGCGAGAACGGCCAGTTTACCATGCCCGAGTCCGCGACCGAGATCCGCGACGAGGCCGAGGCCGTCACCTCGCCGATGCGGTGCTTCATCCGGGACCGCCTGGAGGTGACCGAAGACGAGTCGGACTTCGTATCGAAGACCGAGTTGTACTCCGCGTGGGTCGAGTGGTGCAGGAAGTCCGGCCGGGAGAACATTGACCACCTCGAACGGTTCGTGGTGAGGCTCCGGGCAGCTATGCCGAATATTCAGGCAAAGCGGTCCCGCGACGGGTCAACACGGACCCGCGGGTACACCGGTCTGCGACTCGTATCCGAGTTCTAAGTTGGGGAGTTGTTTACGTGAGTGGTCCGGGGTGGTCCGGGTGCGGTCCAGGTGCGTGGTCCACGTCCCGGAGCCTAGAAATCCCTGTGTGGTCCAGGGTGGTCCAGGTGGTCTTACTAAAAGGTAAATACACACACACCGCACCTATATAGGAACAGTACAGTTCTTTAGTTGAAAACGGTTTCCGCCGAACACCTGGACCACCCTGGACCACCCTTGTTTTCCAGCGAATAAGTGGCCCAAAAGTCGGATTCGACCTGGACCACTTGACCTGGACCACCTGGACCACGACGAGAAGGACGAACGATGCTTGCTCACGGACCGAAACCAGGGTTTCTGATTCGCGTGCCCGACAACTGCGCCGGCTCCGACATCGCGCGACGTTACGACCGACTCGCTGACGATGCCCTCGGGGAGATCGAGAATCGCCTGGTGATGGGGTCATGGGACGGATTCACGATCCGAGCAGCTCATGTTTGCTCTTCTCGCCTGAGGCGCAAAGCTGGGCCAACATGGCAGAACAAGTGCGAGGTGTGGACGAAGAGCCTGAGATTGCGTGGTCTTGACTCTGCAGCGAAGCAGGCCCGCAGGAGCCGATGGCGATACTCAACAGCCACGTGGAAAGATACCGTGGTGCGTCTAGCTCAAAACTGCCAACAATCAAACTGGAGATCTGTTCGATCACCTTGGGTCATCTGGACAGTTGGTCACTCAAAGAACTTAAACCGTAGAGGAGAAGGTAGATATGCCCTCCGCGTTGCAAAGCACGATTAAGGCAAGCGAGTTGATGAAGCTGCTCGAACGCCAAGACTTCCGGTGTGCCTATACTGGGCGATCGCTATCACCAGAAACTGCCAGCGTGGACCACATCACGCCTATCAGCCGAGGCGGGTTGAACGAACTCAGCAACCTTGCTATCGTTCACATGGACGTCAACACCGCCAAGTCATCTATGACCCTCGAAGAGTTCGTGGCCGTGTGCCGTGAAGTTGTCGACAACTTTGAGCGACATATGTCATCGAATCGAATTAAAGAATGACAAACGACTGATAGACATGAATCAGTCTAACGTTTGTCAATCCGGGTCCTTCCCAGGCTCGCGCCGTTCCTGACCACACCGGGAACTACCAGCTTTGGGGACTGACTTTCTTTCTGGCGGTTGACCGTGCCCACAAAACCTCCCAAATCGCCGACGCCCGTGAAGAAGGCTCGCAAGCCCGCGGCCGGCTCTGCGGACCCGTACTCGGCGCACCGCGAGCGCGCGGCCGAGCGGCAGCGCGACCTTTCGACCAAGGGCCGCGAGATCGGTCCGCCGCCGAAGGTCAAGAACCCGAAGCGGCGCAAGCGGTGCGGGGTGTCGCTGAAGGAGTTCTGCGAGACGTACCTCGCCGAGCGGTTCGCGATGGCCTGGAGCGACGACCACCTCACCGTCCTGGCCCGCCTCGAAGGGGCGATCCTGCGCGGCGGGCTGTTCGCGCTGGCGATGCCGCGCGGGAGTGGGAAGACGTCGATCTGCGAGGCGGCGGCACTGTGGGCGGTCCTGTACGGGCACCGGCGGTTCGTCGCGATCGTCGGCGCGGAGAGCGACGCGGCGGTCGAGGTCATCGACTCGATCAAGATGCTGATTGAGACCAACGACCTGCTCCTGGCCGACTTCCCGGAGGTGTGCTACCCGGTGCGGAAGCTGGAGGGCCAGACGAACCGGGCGAACGGGCAGACGTGCCGGGGGGTGCGGACCCGGATCGGGTGGGCGCAGAAGGAGGCGGTGTTCCCGACGGTGAAGGGGTCGAAGGCGTCGGGGTCGGTGATCCGGGTGACGGGGATCACGGGCCGGGTCCGCGGGATGAAGGCGGCGACGGCGAGCGGGGAGAGCCTGCGGCCGGACTTCGCGATCGTGGACGACCCGCAGACGGACGAGTCGGCGGACTCGCTGGGGCAGAGCGAGAAGCGGGAGAAGGTGATCAAGGGGGCGGTGAAGGGGCTGGCCGGGCCGGGCAAGACGATCTCGATGGCGATCCCGTGTACGGTGATCTCCCCGGGCGACCTGGCCGAGCGGCTGCTGGACCGGGACCGGAACCCGCAGTTCCGCGGCGAGCGGATGCGGATGGTGTACCAGTTCCCCGAGCGGCAGGACCTGTGGGACCGGTACGCGGACATGCGGCGGGCGTCGTTCCGGGCCGGGGGCGAGGGGGAGGACGCGACCGAGTTCTACCGGGCGAACCGCGAGGCGATGGACCGGGGCGCGGTCGTCGCGTGGCCGGCCCGGTTCGACCCGGAGAGCGAGATCAGCGGGCTCCAGGCCGCGATGAACCTGCGGCTCGACAACCCGATCGCGTTCGCCGCGGAGTACCAGAACGAGCCGCTCACGCAGGCGCTGCCCGGGATGCGGTCGCTGGAGCCGGTCGCGACGGCGGCGCGGCTGTCGGGGGTGCCGCGGGCCGAGGTGCCGCGGGAGTGCGCGACCCTCACCGCGTTCATCGACGTGGGCAAGGCGGTCCTGTGGTACGCGGTGTGCGCGTTCGACGGGCGGTTCGCGGGGAGCGTGATCGACTACGGCCCGTACCCCGCGCAGAACCGGGCGTACTTCCGGGCCGACGACGCGCGGCCCACCCTGGCCGACGTGTACCGCGCGGCCGGGAGCGACGACGAGCGGCTGTACCTGGGGCTGCGCGACCTGACCCGGATGGTCCTGGGGACCGAGTACCGCCGGCACGAGACGGGCGAGCCGCACAAGGTGCAACTGTGCCTCGTGGACCGCGGGTGGAAGCCCGAGATCGTCCACCGGGCGGTGCGCGAGGCGGGGACGCACTCCGCGCTGCTCCGGCCGTCGGTGGGCCACTCGGTCGGCAGCACCGGGCGGCTCGTGCGGCAGTGGAACGAGATGCCGGGCGAGGTGCTGAGCGGGCCGGGCCAGCCCGCGTGGCGGTGGGGGTACGCGAAGGGCGAGCACACGACCGGGCGGCGGGTGATCTTCGACGCGGACCAGTGGAAGGGGTTCGTGGCCGACCGGTTCCTGACCCCCCTCGGCGGGTACGCGCCGCTGACGCTGTGCGGGGTGCGGGGCGAGGCGGACCCGGACGACCACCGGATGCTCTGCGACCACCTGGGGGCCGAGTTCGGCGGCCCGGCTCGGACGTCCGACCTCGAGTACGAGAAGTGGCAGGCCCGGCCGAACCGCGACAACCACTTGTGGGACTGTGTTGTGGGGTGCGCGGTCGCGGCCGGCGTGCTGGGAGCGCGGTGGGAGGTGGCGACGGCGGTCGGGATGCCGTCGGTGCCGAAGCCTCCGCGCCCGAAGGTGAAGCTGAGCGACCTGTACCGCGAGAAGCACGGGGGCACGCGATGACGAAGACCAGCAAGGGTTTCACCTGTCCCACCTGCGGCACGCCGATGGGCGTTGTGAAGACCGTGGCCACGGCGAACGGCGTCATCAAGCGCCGCCGTGCCTGTGCCACGTGCGCCTACCGTTGCACCACCGAGGAGCGGCGCAAGGGCGCACTAATACCCCCCGGTCATTACTGCCCCCCGGCGTCAACGAACTGAGCGCCCGGACCCGCGACAACTCCCCCGGCCCGCGCAATGGTGAAGGTGTCAGCCCAAACTGCCGCCGCTTTCACCGTTGCCGGTGCCCAGTGCCCGACCTCACCGAGAGCATCGAGTCCCTCACCGAGACGATCGTGACCGAGGCGGCCCTGCCGCTGAAGTCCGAGGCGGACGGCCAGTCCGCGCAGGGTCGATCGCTCGACGAGCTCATGCGGGTCCGTGACAAGTTCAAGGCCGAGAGTGCCGGCAGGACGTCGGCGTGGGGCCGGATCAAGATGGCGCGTGCAGTCCCCCCGGGGAGCACCTGACATGCGCCGCCGCTCACCTCAACCCGACGCGGGCCAGTCGGCCGCGTTCACGTCCGGACCGCCGGCGAACAAGCCGGCCCGCGCCACTCCCCGTGGTTCGGGCCGCGCTTCCCGCTACGACGCGGCGCAGACCACGGGCGAGAACAAGAACCACTGGTCCGCCGCCGACTCCCTGAGCCCCAACGCGGCCAACAGCCCGCTCGTGCGGCACCGGCTCCGGACCCGGGCGCGGTACGAGTGCGAGAACAACGGGTACGCGGGCGGGCTCGTCCGCGGCCGGGCCGAGGCGACCGTGGGCGTTTGCCCGCGCCTCCAACTCACGCTGCCCGAGACGTACAGCGCGAACGACGCCGACTTCCAGCGGACCGTGGACGTGCGGCTCGACGCCGACGAGGCGCGGAGGCTCGCGCGGGCCGTCGAGGCGAAGTGGAACGAGTGGGCCGACGCGACCGGCCTGGCCGACAAGTTGCGGCTCATGGACAAGTCGGAGACCCGCGAGGGGGAAGTGTTCGCTGCGGCGTTCACGAACCCGCGGCTCGATCCGGCCGGGGTGCAACTCGATCTGAAGCCGATCGAGGCCGACCAGTGCGCGACGCCGGACCTGGACCCGACCGACCGCGACGCCGTGGACGGCATCCGATTCGACCAGCACGGGAACCCCGTCGAGTACCACTTCCTCAAGCGGCACCCGGGCGACTCGCTCTCCTGGGCGGCGCACTGGGAGTACGACCGGTACCCGGCGGCGCGGGTGTTCCACCTCTACGACCCGGACCGGTGCGGCCAGGCCCGGGGGGTGTCGGCGCTCACCGCCGGCCTGCCCCTGTACGCGATCCTTCGGCGGTACACGCTGGCCAGCCTCGGCGCGGCCGAGCTCGCGGCGATGATCGCCGGGGTGATCGAGAACCCGAACGCCCCGATCGGCGACGGGGACGACGACGCGCCCGAGTTCGAGGCGATGGACGCGGTCCCGTTCGCCCGTAACGCGCTGCTCACGCTGGCCGGCGGGCAGACGGCGAAGGCGTTCAAGAGCGAGCAGCCGTCCCCGTCGTACCGCGAGTTCAAGGGCGAGGTGCTCACCGAGGCCGGCCGCGGGGTCGGGGCCGCGCGGAACACCGCGACCGGCTCGAGCGCCGAGTACAACTTCTCGTCCGGCCGCCTGGACAAGTTGCCCGAACAGCAGGGGTACCGCATCCGCCGGGACCGGTGGCGGCGGCTGCTCCTGGACCGGCTGTTCCGCATGTGGCTCGCCGAGGCGGTGCTGATCCCCGGCTACCTGCCGGCGAACCTCCCGGCCCCGGCCGCGTTCAAGTGGAAGTGGCGGTGGGACGGGTTCGGCAGCATCGACCCGGTGAAGGACGCGACCGCCCACGAGATCATGATGCGGTCGGGCGAGACGACCCTCGAGCACGTCGCGGGCGAGCGGGGCGAGGACTGGGAAGAGGTGATCGAGCAGCAGGCCCGCGAGATGCGGATGCGGCTCAAGCACGGCCTGCCGGCGAACCCCGCGCAGCCCACCGCGGCCCCCGCGACCCCGAAGCCCGCCCCGGACGCCGAACCCGCCGAGGAGGGCCCCGCCCGTGATTGAGCCCATCCTCGCGGCCCCGGCGTTCCGCCGCTTCGACGAGTACCTCGGCTGCTGGGCGTACGAGCCCGAGCGGTTCCTCGCGCAGTGGCAGATGATCCGCGGCGTCGACATGACGCGGCACATGGCCGCGCCGCAGCCGGACCGCCCGGCCGGGTACGCCACGCTGCCCGCGCGGGGCGGGAAGAGCATCGCCGTGCTGAAGGCGACCGGCACCCTCATGAAGCAGGCGTCGTCGTTCGGCGGCACCTCGACGATCCAACTGCGCCGCGACGTGCGGCAGGCGGCCGCGGACCCGAACGTGTCGGCCATCCTCCTGGCCATCGACTCGCCGGGCGGGACGACCGCCGGCACCGCGGACCTGGCCGCCGACGTGCGGGCCGCGCGGAAGGCCAAGCCGGTGTGGGCCCACATCGACGACCTTGGCGCGTCGGCCGCGTACTGGGTGGCGTCGCAGGCCGACATGATCTTCGCGAACACCTCGACGGCGCTCGTCGGGTCGATCGGCACGCTGCTGACCGTGTACGACATGTCGGCCAGCGCCGAGCGCGAGGGGATCAAGACCCTCGTGTTCAAGACCGGCCCGCTCAAGGGGGCGGGCGTCCCCGGGAGCGTCATCACCGACGAGCAGCGGGCGCACTTCCAGAAGATCGTCGACGACGGCCAGGGCGCGTTCGACGCCGCGGTCCGCGCCGGCCGCGGGCTGACCGCCGCGGAACTCGCCGCGGTCCGCACCGGGGGCGTGTTCGGCGCGGCCGAGGCGCTCTCCCTCAAACTCATCGACGGCATCCGCAGCCTGGACAAGACCATCGAAGCCCTGGCCAACGCCAAATAAAGGGGACCGCCATGAACGAGTTCAACGATTGGCTGAAGGCCAACAGTTTCGACCCGGAGACCGTGACCGAGGCGCAGAAGCCGGCGCTCCAGGCCGCGTGGCGGGCCAGCCTGAACAAGCCCGCGCCGGACCCGACGCCCAAGCCGGCCCCGGCCCCGGGCGGCGGCACCGCCAGCGGCGACACCCTCGACGACATCCTCGAGGCCCGCCGCCGCGAGGACGGGCGCAAGCAGGCGATCACCGAACTGGCCGCGAAGTACCTGGCCGAGAGCCCGGTGAGCGTGGACACGATCGAGCGGATCGGCCGCCTGGCCATCGACGGCAAGTGGGACCTGCAGAAGGCCGAGCTCGAGATGATGCGGTGCAGCCGCGGGTCCGGGCCGATCGTGTACGCCCCGTCGCAGCCGGAGGCGACCGCCGAGGTGGTCGAGGCCGCGGTGTGCCGCGCCGCCGGGCTCCAGTCGATCGAGAAGGAGTTCAGCGAGCGGACCCTCACCGCGCTGGACCGGACCCACAAGCGGGGCATGGGGTTGCACCAACTCATCGGCACCGCGGCCCGCCAGCGCGGGTGGCGCGGGGACAGCGTCAAGCACGACCTCGGCCGCGCGATGAAGCTCGCGTTCCGCGAGGCCGACGACTTCGGGGACCGCCGCCTGGCCGTCGGGCCGTCCACGCTGAGCGTGAGCGGCATCCTGTCGAACGTCGCGAACAAGATGCTGAAGGAGGCGTTCCTGTTCGTCGAGCGGGCGTGGCGCGAGATCTGCGCGGTCCGCCCCGTGTCGGACTTCAAGGAGGTGACGTCGTACTCGCTGACCGGGGACATGACGTACGACAAGGTCGCGCCGGGCGGGCTCCTCAAGCACGCGACGCTCGGGAACGAGACGTACGGGAACAAGGCCGACACCTACGGCAAGATCCTCGGCATCGACCGCCGGGACATGATCAACGACGACCTGGGGGCGTTCGCCGGGGCGACCAAGCGGCTCGGCCGGGGCGGCGCGCTCAAGATCAACGACGTGTTCTGGACCGCGTTCCTGGCCAACCACACGACTTTCTGGACCGCCGGCCGCGGGAACTACGACGACGGCGTCGACACCGCGTTCGGCCACGCCGGGCTCACGGCCGCGATGATCATCTGGGCCGCGAAGACCGACCCGGACGGGAAGAAGCTGGGGTCCAAGCCGGCCATCCTGCTGGTGCCCCCGGCCCACGACATCCCGGCGTGGCGGCTGATGAACTCCGAGTTCTTCGGCACCACCGGGACCGACGGCGAGAAGAACCCGTGGGCGCGGAAGTTCAAGCAGGTCACGTCGGAGTACCTGAACGACTCGAACATGGGCGGCGGGTACTCGGCGCTCGCGTGGTACCTGCTGGCCAACCCGCAGGACCTGCCGGTGATCGAGATGTGCTTCCTGGACGGCCAGGAGATGCCGACCGTCGAGAGCGTCGAGATGGACGCCGACCGGCTCGGCATGGCGCTCCGTGCCTGGCACGACTTCGGCGCGCGTCAGCAGGAGTACCGCGGCGGGCTCAAGCTCAAGGGCGAGGCGTAAGGGCCGCACCCGGGCGGCCCGCACATCGCGCGGGCCGCGTCACCCGACCGCTCACCACACACCGTTAAGGGCCAGCCATGAGCACGCTGCGACTGCTGAAGGACCACGCCAAGTACGGCAAGAAGGGCACCGTCGCCACGGTCCCGTTCGTCGAGGCGAACGCGCTCGTGTCGGCCGGCCACGCCGAGCGGCCGGGCCAGGGCGCTGGCCACGCGCACCCCGCGCCGGCCCCGGCCCCCGCGGTGCCGACCGTCCCGAAGGCCGACCACGACGCGGCCCTGAAGAAGATCGCGGACCTCGAGGCGGAGGTGGCCGACCTGAAGGAACTGCTCGCCGCGGCCGACCCGAAGAAGCCGCCGGCGAAGTGACGACCCGGGGCCGGCCCGCGCGACCCGCGGGTTCCGGCCCTACCGCTTGCAGGGTAGAGAAGCGGTCAATCTCGCCTGGTTCATTCCCAGGAGACCGCCGGTTCGAATCCGGCCCCTGCGACTCAGACCGCGACCGCGATCGCGACCACAGGCCCCTTACCGGAGCGCTCCCATGCCGAAGGCACAACTCGTTCAGTGCGGCGAAGTGATCGACTGGACCGCCGACGCGGCGTACTCCGCGGGCGACGTGATCCAACTCCGCGACGGGCGGGCCGCGGTCCTCACCACGGACGTGGTCGCCGGGGGCGTGGTCGGCGTGTACGTCGCCGGCATCTTCAAGGTCGCGAAGACCGCGTCGATGGTGGCCCTGATCGGCTCCGGCCTGTTCTGGGACTACTCGGCGTCGGCCGCGCACCTCCTGCACCGCAACGACCGCGACTTCTACCTCGGCGCGGGCCAGGAGGACGCCGCGAGCGCCGCCACCACGGTCCTCGTGGCCCTCAACGTAAAGCCCGAGTACGCCGTGAGCCTGGAGCACGGGTTCCAGTCGCTGGTCGTGCAGACCGCCGGGTTCCCCTACACACAGGGCAACGGCCGCGGGGCCGGGGTCGCGTTCAGCGCGACGGCCGAGGCGCAGAAGGCGGACGCGCTGTCGCTGCGGGGCATGGCCCCGGCCGGGATCGCCATCGTGGACGCGCTGGTCTGCGTGAACCTCAACGGCGACGCGGCCGCGGTGGACATCAACGTCGGCCTGGCCAACGGCACGCACGCGACCGACGCCGACTCCATCACGGAGCACCTGTTCTGCCACGTCGACGGCGCGAGCACGAACATCAACTTCCAGTCGAAGGACGGGACCACCACGGTCGCGAGCGCGGACTCGACGGTGGACTTCACCGCCGGGACGCCGTTCCTCGTGCAGTTCGACCTGCGCGACCTGAGCGACATCCAGGTGTACGTGGACGGCGTGAACGTGCTGCCGGCGAGCGTGTTCAAGCTGAACGCGGCGACCGGGCCGCTGAAGGCGCTGCTGCACATGGAGAAGACCAGCGACGACAGCCCGGGGAACGTGTGCGCGTTCGTCGGGGCGCGCACCGCGAAGGTGTGATCGGTGCGCGGCTGGGTGCGGGTGGTGGCGGCGGCGTGGGGTCGAATCGCGAAACCCGTTGAGTGGGGTCGGCCATGAAGACGGGACTGTTTCACGAATCGACCGAGACGACCGCCCCGGGGTACGGGTCCAAGACCGTCGTGCCGTCGGACACTGACCCGATCTACGTCGGGGAGTACGCGCGAGAACTCGTGGTGTTCTCGGCCGGTGCGGTGTGCTTCGTGGGCGCGGACGGGGCGACCGACACGTGGACGTTCACGAGCGGGATGGGTTACCCGCAACGGATCAACATCGCGGTGACCAAGGTGAAGGCGACGGGGACCACGGTGATCGCGGGAGACATTAAGGCCATCCGGTGAGGCTCGTCATGGGGATTGGGGTCGGGATTGGGCTTGGCATTCGCGTTCCGCCGAGCGGTGGCGTTCCGGCGGACGCGATGCGGTGGCCGGACGGATCGGTGATGTACTGGCCCGACGGATCGCCTATGCGGTGGCCATCGTGAGGGGTTGACTCGTGAGCTTCAATAACACCGTCACCGCGCTGACCAACCTCACCGTCACGTCGAACACCCTGTTCCCGTGCAGCGAGGCGTCGGCTCGCAACGAGATCACCGCGGCCAACCTGCTGGCGGGGCTTTCGGTCGTCACCGGCGGCACGGTCCCGGCGAGCTACGCCCCGTCGTCCACGGCGTGGCTCGCGTTCATAGACGCGGACTCCGTGTCCGGCAGCGACGGCGACGCCGTGTCGTCGCTCGCCCTGAGTTACGGGTCCACCTCCGCGTTCACCCAGGCCACCGGGGCGAACCGGCCGCTGCTCAAGACGGGGGCCAACGGGCTCAACGGTCACAACGGCGTCCTGTTCGACAAGTCGAACGACAGCCTCAACACGACCACGGGCGGGGCGGGCCTGACCGGCTCGTGGTACGTCGCGGCGGTGTGCAAGTTCACGGGGGCGGCCTCGACCTACGAGAACGTCCTCTCCTGGGGCGACGCCGGGGTCACGGGCAAGCGGCGGTCCCTTGCCCGGACCCCCGCCGGCAACCTCGTGTTCCTGGGCGAGAACGCCGACGTCAACACCACGACCGCGCTCGCGGGCGGGACCGCGTACCTGCTGGAGGCGGCCTACGACGGGTCCAGCCTGACGCTCCGCGTGAACGGCACGGTGGTGAAGTACGCGGCCGCCTCTTTCGTTGCCTACTCTTCGGCCGTGCTGCGGCTCGGGACCAACAACGGCGGCACCGAGCCGTTCGGCGGGAGCCTGTACCTCGCGGCCTTCCTGGGGAGCGTGCCCAGCGTCCCGGACCAGATCGGGCTCCGGTCCTACGTGGCCGCCCGGTACGGACTCACAATTGCCAACTCGACCCGCGCGGGCCACCTCCCGGTCTTCACCGCCGACCGCGCCGTGGACATCGGGGCCGTCTTTCAGACCGGCCAGAACATTGTGTTTGGCGGGCTCGTGCCCCTGAGCGTGGGGTCCAGTTACGCGGAAGCCGCCGCCTCCTGGACCGGGACGGCGGCGGTGACGGTGAACGGGTCGCTGGCGTGCCTCGGGGCCGGCAGCGAGCACCTGCTCGCGCGGGACGGGGGGGACAACGTCGGGGCCGTGTGGTCCAAGCAGGCGTTCTCCGCGCTCCGGTACCTGAGTTGGAACGGCAGCGAGCGCGGGGCGCTGGGCGTCGCGTGGGACAGCGCCTACCCGTTCGGCGGCCCCAACGGGTCCATGTACTGCGAGTTCTCGAACTTCGAGGACGCCGGGCTGTACGGCGACTACCGCGAGGTGCAGACGAACTCGGGCGGGACCGCGAAGGTCCGGCGGCGGGTCCGCGACGACACCTACGCCATTGAGGAGTACGACTTCACGGCCGCCGCGACGGTGGCCAACGCGCCCACGACCGGCCTCGTCAAGCTCAACGGCCGCCCGGTCACGTCCACCGCCAACGACGGCACCCTCGACACCAACATCACCACCGGGGCCACGCAGTGCGGCCTCGTGGTCGTGAAGGACGCCACCAACAGCAAGTGCGCGGTGTACCGGCTGGAGAACGCCACCCTGACGCTCGTCTCGGCCGACGCCGAGTTTAGCACCACCCAGGGCACGGCATCAAAGGTCAACGTGTACGCCAACTCCGGCCAGATCAGGTTGGAGAACAAGACCGGCGGGGCACTGAGTCTCACCGCCGCCTACTACGGTGCGTGACGCGGCCGGAGCAGCGGCCGCTCAGCGACCTGGAAGAACACCCAGGCCGCTGCCACGGAGATCGGGACGGCGACCAGGGCCGGCGGCGTGCCGGGGGGAAGGCGGGCGAGCGCGACCGGGGCGACGATCACCCACAGCGTGAACCCGTACCCCTGGTCGAACGGCTGGTCCGACCCGACGCACCACGCGGTCCACAGGAGGGAGCAGCCGAGAGCGGCCGCCGCGACCCACCACACCCCGGCGACGCGGACCGCGGGCACGATGGCAAGGGCGAACGCGGCGTAGAGCTGGCACTCCAGGGCGAGCGTCCAGAACACCACGCCCCCGGTCGTCGCGTACTCGGGGACCAGGTTGTGCGTCATGGTGAGGTGCGCGAGCAGATCGCCCCACCCGCGGAGCGGCGAGAGGAACGCCCGGTCGGGACCGAACCGGAGCGCGACGAGGTAGCAGACCGCGAGGGCCGCAACGTAGGGCGGGTAGATCCGCCACCACCGCCGCACGGCGAACTCGCGGAGGCCCAGACGCCACTCGCGTTTCGTGACCGGGTACGCGAGGCAGAACCCGGACAGGACCAGGAACAGGTTCACGCCGAGGTAACCGGTGAGCGCGAAGCTCGCCCAGACCCGCGGGCCAATCGCCTCGGGAACGGTGGCGAGGCCGAACGTGTGTTGCGTGTGGACGAGCACGACCCACAAGCACGCGACGCCGCGGAGGGCGTCCACCGCGGGCAGACGATCCGGCTGACGACTTGGTGATTCACTCATTCAGGAGACGATACCCGTGACCGAAGCGAACGTCGACCCCCTCGCCCCGACCGCCGACCTCCGCCGCCAGGCGTACCAGCAGGAGGCCGCGAGCCTGGAGCAGACCGCCCAGCGGCTCGCGCTCCAGATCGAGGCGCTGCACCGCGACCTCGCCGCGGTCACCGGGCGGCACCAGTGGGTGAGCGGGGAGTTGGCCAAACTCAACGACTGACGGGAGCGACTCAGCCGCTCCGAACCTCCGGCGCACCCGGACCGACCATTCACCGCCGACCCTCAAGGGGGACCGACCATGCCCGAGACGATGACGCTCAACAGCACCGCGGTGACCGGCAACAACGACCAGTTCACCGAACTCATCTCGGTCACCGGCGCGTCCATCGAGCGGACCACGCCGAGCGTCCCGGCCGCGAAGTCCGGCACCCTCACGGCCCGCACCGACGCGAACACCGGCGTCCTGACGATGGCCGGCGGGCACGGGTTCATCTCCACGGACGTGATCGACGTGTTCTGGTCCGGCGGGTCGCGCCGCGGCATGACCGCGACCGTCGCCACGAACGCGGTCACCGTGGACGGCGGCAGCGGCGACGACCTGCCCGTCGTGTCCACCGTGGTCACGGCGATGAAGCCGGTCTCGGTCGAGTTCGTCGTGGACGGCGACACGGTCCGCGGGTTCGGCGTGTCTTCCGAAGTCGCGGACGCCTACGTCGTGTTCCTCGACGACGCCGACGCCGAGGTGACCCCGGCGACGTTCCGCATCACCACGGCCGGGCGGGGCAAGGTGTGGGCCACGGGCGCGGCCGGCGACAACCCCCTGGCCGGCGTCGTCACCAGTGCCGTGAAGTTCTCCCACGGGTCGACCTCGGCCGCCGTCATGAAGGCGTGCGCCGTCTTCGGGACGCACCCATGAGCCAACTGAGCCGCGGGCAGGCGGCACTCGTCGCGCGGCTCCGGGCCGCGGGCAAGACGGCCGGCGCGCTCACCTACGTCCGGGCGAGCGCCGCCGGGGAGACGGTCGACCTGACGGGCAAGGCGTGGGTCGGCCGGACGATGTACCGCGTCTCGGACGCGACCCAGCAGTCCCGGGTCATCTGGTCCGACCGCGACTACCTGATCCCGGCCGCGGACCTGGCCCTCGCCGGCGTCCCGTTCGAGCCGGCCCGCGGGGACTACTTCGTCGAGGTACTCCCGGCCCCGGGCGGGACGCAGCGGTTCGAAGTGCTCCCGTTCAACGACGAGCCCGAGTTCCGGTACTCGGACCCGCAGCGGACGACGCTCCGGGTCCACACGAAGCGGGTGACCCATGCCGGTTGACGTCCTGGCCTTCGCCGACTGGGTGGTGGAGACCCTCGCCGGCGGGTTCGCCGCGGCGGGGCGGGCCGCGACGGTCACCCGCGAGTACGAGGTGTCGTTCGACACCGCGAGCATGACCGGGCTGCACGTCAACGTGTTCCCCGTGGACTACGTCCGCGAGGGGCCGGCGACCCGGGCCGAGGACAACTTCGACGCGGAGGTGGTGATCGTCGTGGCCGAGCGGTACGCGGTGCCGGGCGGGAAGGTGCCGAAGGCGTGGCTCGACGAGCGGGTGGGCGTGGTGGACCAACTGATCTACCAACCGCTCAGCCAGATCACCCAGCCGCTCCCGCTCAGCGAGTTCTGGCTCCAGGACATCGACGTGACGACCGTGTACGACCTGAAGTCGCTCCGCGAGAAGAAGATGTTCTGGTCCGAGATCGAGACGACGTTCCGCAAGCTGCGGCGGTGAGCCCGGCCCGCACTGCACACCACACGGGGGACATCACATGGGACTCGGGATCACGTCCGAACTGCTCCTCAACGACACGACGGTCCTCGGCCTCGGCGGGGGCGGCACGACCGCCACGCCGGTTTGGGCACTCGCCGACCTGATCAGCGACAACAAGGTCAACTCGATCTGGAACAAGGGCGAGTCCTCGGTCCGCCGGGGCCGGCTCCAGACCAACGAGCCGACCAACCTGGCCCTCAACCTCGAGGGCAAGGTCCGCAAGCTCGTCACCGACCGCGCGTACCAGTTGCTCCAACTGGCCCACCGGACCAACGCGGTCCTCGACATCCTCGTCCTCGACGGGCCGCTCCTCACCATCGGCTCGAACGGCTACCGGTTCTTCGGCAAGGTGTTCGACTTCGGCGAGGACCAGGGCCTCCAGGCCGTGATCTTCAAGGAGTTCAGCATCGAGCCGTCGATGGAGGTGCCCGCGGACTACAGCGGCACGCCGACGATCCCGGCGATGGCGCAGGTGACCGGGTCGCTCGGGGCGCTCACCTACTACGCCTTCGGGTGACCCGTGCCGCACGCGAACTACGCCAAGATGCGGTCGATGTTCTTCGACGCGAGCCCCGCGGTCCGCCGGCTGGACCGGAAGACGCGGCGGGTGCTGTCGAAGTTCGGGGCGTACACCCGCCGCTCGGCCCAGACGAGCATGAAGGACGACCCCAAGCGCGGCGACGTGCGGGTCGAGACCTACGCGAAGCCCGGCGCGCCGCCGCGGGCGCGCGGGAAGAAGCTGCTCAAGCGGATGCTGTTCTTCGGGTACGACGCGGACACGAAGAGCGTCGTCACCGGCCCGGTCCGGTTGCAGCGCACGCAGGACCGGCACGTCCCGCTCGTGCTCGAACAGGGCGGGACGATCACGCGGCGGGGGAAGGCGCGGCGGTACCGGCGGCACCCGTACATGAAGCCGGCGTTCGACAAGAACACGGGGTGGGTCGCGGCCGAGTACGCGAAGCCGTGACCCCCGGCCCTGGCCCACACGAACCACGAGGAGAGACCCGGTGGCGAAGTTCAAAGACAGCGCGGGCCAGGAGTGGGAGATCCGGTTCACCGTCGGCGACCTCGAGCGGGTCAAGGAGGACGCCGACTTCGACATCGAGAGCCTCGTGGCCCGCCCGGACGGGGCCGCCGCGGCGCTGTTCCAGACCCCGCGGAAGATCGCGCAGGTGCTGTGGGTGCTGTGCGAGGACCAGGCGCAGGCCCGGGGGATCGACCCCCGCGCGTTCGGCCGCCGGCTGGACCGGGAGACGCTCGACGCGGCGACCAACGCGCTGCTCGAAGCGATCCTGCTTTTCTTCCCCCGGTCGTCGGCGGGCAGGGCGATCCAGGGGCGGCTGCCCGAACTGCTGCGGAAGATGGACGCGGAGATCGAGGCGGCGGTGGGCCGGGAGATGGAACGCAGCATCTCCTCGACACCTGCTACGACCTCGCCGGCGTCGTCGGGGTCGACCCCCACGGGCTGACCATGCGGAAGCTGCTCCGGATGGCCAACGCCCGGCGGGAGAGCGACCACGACGTCGCCATCGCCACCGTCTGCCACCTGGGGGCGTCGTTCGCGGGGAAGCTGCGGCCGTACAGCGCCAACCCGTACCGCAACGCGAACTACCCGAAGACCGAGGAGCAGCGCCGGGAGGAGTCGAAGGAGGGGTTCGCGGCGATCGGCGCGGCGCTGCGGCAGATCGCGATCCAGAAGGGCCAGGTGGCCGGGGCCGCGGTCGAGGTGACCGAGAAGCGGCTGCCCGACGGCGGCCGGGTGGTGGCGACGCGGTTCCCGGACGGGACGGTCCGCGTCGAGACGCACGGGCCGGAGGCGGCCGGCGGGTCGGGGTAGCACAGCACCCAGGGGGCACGGACCGTGGCGAGCGTAAACGCCATCAAGGCCGGTGAGGCGTACGTGCAACTCACCGCCGACGACGCGCCGGCGCTCGCCGCCCTCAAGCGCTTCGAGGGGCGGTTCCGCGCCACGTTCCGCGCCGTGAACCAGATCAACGACGGGCTGAGGCAGATCGGCGGCGCGGCGGTGCTCGCAGGGGCCGCGCTGACGCCGGTGGTCGCCACGTACCTGAACTTCGACGACGCCATCCGCGCGGTCGGCGCGCGCACCGAGGCGACCGCGGACCAGTTCGACCGGCTCCGGGCGTCGGCCATGGCGCTCGGTCGCACGAGCGGGTACACGGCCACCGAGGTCGCGAAGCTCATGAACGTGCTCGGCACAGCGGGCTTCAACCCGGACCAGGTCATCGCGATGGCCCCGGCCGTCCTCAACCTGGCCCGCGCCGGCGACGCCGACCCGGCCATCGCCGCCCAGGGGATGGCCGACGCGCTCAACACGTTCAAGCTGCCCGCCGAGGCCGCGACGGCGATCGCCGACAAGTTCGCGGTCGCGGCCAACAAGAGCGCGATCAACCTCGCGGGGCTGGCCGAGACGTTCCAGTACGTCGCGCCGGTCGCGAACCAGTTCGGCATGTCGCTCGACAAGGCGCTGGCCCTGTCCGCCGCGCTCGGCAACCTCGGCATCCGCGGGAGCGAGGCCGGGACCGCGCTCCGCCGCATGCAGGTGCTGCTCGGGGCGAACGAGGCCGACCTGAACCGCCTGTTCGGGGTGACCGGCCGCGACGCCGCGGGGGAACTGCGGCCGGTCATCGACGTCATCGGCGACATCCAGGCGAGCATGGCCGGGCTGTCGGGCGGCCAGAAGATCGAGAAGCTCAACGAGTTCTTCGGGCTGCTCGGGATCACGTCCGCGGCGGGGCTCGGGAGCGCCACGGTGAACGTGAAGGACCTCGAGGCGGCGCTCGCCGACGCGGGCGGGACGGCCGAGCGGACCGCGGCCCAGATGGACGCCGGCATCGGCGGGGCGTGGCGGCGGATGCGCGGTGCCGCCGAGAGTGCGGCGATCTCGGTCGGCGAGGTGCTTGCCCCCGCGCTGTCCGCGGCCGCCGCGGGCGTCCAGTGGGTGGCCAACCGGGCGACGGAGTGGATCGGCGAGAACCGCGGGCTCGCGGCGACCATTGGGGCCGTTGTGGTGGGGCTCATCGCGCTGGGCGCGGCCGGGCTGGTGATCGTCGGCGTGGTGAAGTTGTTCTTCCTCGCCGCCGTCGCCGTGAAGGCCCTCGTCGCCGCGGTCGGCCTCCTGCTCAACCCGCTCACGTGGGTGGCGATCCTGGCCGGCGTCCTGATCGAGAAGTGGCTCCGCACGTCCGAGGTGGGGCGGGCGGTCGCGGCCGAGATCGGTGCGGCGTTCAGCCGCATGATGGAGACGGTCGGGGCCGCGGTCGACGGCATCCTGGCCGCGTTCAAGGTCGGGTCGCTCCGGGGCGCCTGGGAGATCGCGCTCTTGGCGATGGAGGCCCTGTGGCACGACTTCGTGTCCGGGCTCCTCGCGCCCTGGCACCACTTCACGAACCTGTTCCGGGACGCCTGGCGGGCGCTCATGGAGTGGGTGCTCGTGGCGTGGCAGAAGACGCAGGCGTTCCTCGAAACCAAGCTACTCGTGTTCATCGAAGCGATGATCGTCCCGGCCCTCAAGGCGTCGGACCTGCTCCGCATCACGTCCGGCAAGGCCGACGAGATGCAGCGGGACATCAACGCCCGCAAGGAGCAGATCGAGCAGAACAAGAACGAGGCGGTCGCCGGGATCGTCCGCGAGCTCGAGGCCGCGAAGAACCGCACGATGACGGAGCAGGCCGCGACCCGCAAGGCCGAGGCGGACAAGGCGGTCCCGCTCCGCGAGCGGATCCGCGAGATCACGGAGCGACTGTCCATCGACGCCGCGGCCATCGACGCCCTGAGCGGCGGCGTGGGCGGGGCCGCGAAACTGGCCGCGAGCCCGGAACTCGGCGGGCGGGTCGCCGCGAGCATCGCCGGGCGATCGGAGCAACTCGGGGACGCGGTCAAGGGGGCGTACCAGGCGGCGGACTTCTCGCAGGCGTTCGGCGGCATGGCCCCCGGCAACAACTACGGGAAGCAGCAGGTGGACCGGCTCGACAAGGCGGTCGGGCTGCTCGAAGAGATCCGGGACACGAACGGCCTGTTCGCAACGTGAGGGTAGACCGTGGCCATCACCATCCAGGAAATGTTCGACTCGCGGCACTGGACTTACTCCAAGGACCGCGAACAGGGCGTGCTGGAGTTCGTCGGGTACGGGACCGACGACGACGCGGAGTCGCGGACCGCGTTCGACGCGGCGATCCCGGCGGCGTTCACGTTCAAGACCAACCCGCTCACCCGGCTCGACTTCACGCACTGGACCCTCGGGGGCAAGTTCTGGCGGGCCACGGCGAACTACGGGCCGGACGCCGCCCCGCTGTACCCGGCGGTCGGGATCGTCGGCCCGCCCACGCCCGTGGCCGCCGCCCCGGGGCCGAACGACCCGCTCGGCCCCGAGTACAGTTTCGACTTCACCGGCGTCACCGAGAAGATCACGCAGAGCAAGGAGACGACCGGGCGGTACCTCCGCGACGGCGACGGGACCGGCACCGACGCGCCGGACTACAAGGGGGCGATCGGCGTCACCCGGGACGGCGTCGAGGGGTGCGAGCGGATCAGCCCGAACCTGGAGTGGTCGCGGACCGTGACGTTCCAGTCGGTCACCCTGGCCTACATCGACGTCGTCAAGGCGATGGTGGGGAGCACGAACCACGCGGCGTTCTACGGCAAGCCCGCGCGGTCGCAGGTCTTCATGGGGGGCAACTGCCAGATCGACGACACCCGGCGGGCCAAGGTGACGTTCAAGTTCCTGGACCGCCCCAACCTGACCAACGTGGTCATTTGCCCGGGGCTCACGGTCTCGATCAAGAACGGGTCCGAGTACCTGTGGTGCTCGTACAGCCCCGCGGTGGACCGCAACAAGTTCGTGCGGCAACCGGACGCGGCCTACGTCGAGCGGGTGTGCGACGCGGTGGACTTCGGACTCCTCGGGATCGGAGCCTGAGCCATGAGTTCCGGGAACGAGTACAAACTGAGCCGCCGCGACCCGGTTCGGGTCCGCGCTCAGACGTGGAACGACGTCATCGACACGGTGAAGGCGGCCAAGCGGTCGCGGGGGGCCGCCGGGTCGCTGGGCATGCCGGAACCGGTCGGGGTCGCGACGACGGTGTGGGTGGAGAACACCGTCAGCACGTTCGGCGAGGCGTACCACGTCGTCGAGATCGGCGAGCCGCTCGTCCCAGCCCACGCGGACCCGGTCAACCTCGTTGACAACACCGCGTTCCAGGGGGTCATTCCGACCGGAGCGAAGGCGGTCGCGGTCGCGTCCGGGCCGTGCGAAACGGGCGGCATCGTGACCGCGGTCATCGCGGGGGTCACCCCGTGCTACGTCAAGATGATGGCCCCTGGCGACGGCTGGGCCAACCCCGAAAACCTCGAGCACCGGTTCCTCGTCTCGTCCGCGACCCCCGGGGCCGCGCGGATCCTCTGGACCGGTGCCGGGGGGACGCCACCGAGCGGCACCACCCTGGCCCTCGTCCTGCTGACCGGCGGGGGCGCAGCGGCCGACCAGACCCCGGACCCGCCGTGCGGGCTGGAGTGGTACACCGAGTACCACCACCTCGGGACCGTGGACGTCGCGGCGGGGGACGTGCTCGCCCCGCGGGCCACCATCGGCACGCTCGGGGCGATCCCGTCCGGTGCCCACGCCCACTTCGTGCTCGGCGACGGGAGCGACTTCTTCAACATCACCGACTACCTCGTTGTCGGCCAGTCGCTCGACACCGACGAGTGGTGGCCGTGGCCGAAGGAAGGGGTGCGATTCCCTTCGGCCGACCCGCCCATTTACGACCCGCCAGTGTTCGCCGGCGTCACCGACCAGGCGGCCGCGCGGGCGTACATCCGCAGCGTGACCGTGCCGTTCCTCCCCGCGGCCGGGTACAAGCAGGTCTACGGCTCGGCCGAGCACCGCGGCGGCGAGTACTACGCGGTCGACGTGACCGGCTCCGACGTGGACGTGACCGCGGACCCACCCGACCAGACGATGGCCGGCACCGCGATCACGCTCGCCATCGGCTCGGCGGCCGTCGAGAGCACGGTCATCTTCGCCGGCTCGCTCGGCGAGGACGTCATGAACATGGTGATCGTGCGGCACCGGCCGTGCGGGTGCGACGGGCCGTGGAAGGCGGTCGTGCGGTGCGCCACGACGCAGAACGCGGACTTCGAGGCCGGGTTCCTGGTGGGCACCACGCACGACGCCGTCGAACTGGCCCTCCGCGACCCGATCCTCGTCAAGAACCAGACCAGCCCCGGTAGCAACGGCATCTACACCGCGAACACGGAGGACGCCCCGACGCTCCGCTGGGACTTCGACACCACGGCCGAGCAGGTCGGGGCGGCGGTGTACGTCGCGGAGGGAACGGTCAACGGCAAGTCGGTGTGGCTGCACCTGGGCGGGGGCGAGTGGCAGCCGGCGTTCAACGTCGGGTTCTTCGCCCGGCTCACCAGCAGCAGCGGCGGCCGGTGGAAGTGGGTGCGGCTCGCGGCGACGGACGGCGTGTGGGCCGACGACGGGGCCGAGGCCGGTGGGTACTGGGCCACGCCCATCACCTACGACGGCACCAACTACTTCGCCGAGCCGTTCGAGGGCATGCGGGTGTGGATGCACTGGGGCAAGCGCGAGTGGGAGTTCATGCCGCTCGCGCCGCTCCCCGTGCCGTTCGAACTCGGGTGCGGGCTGGCCTACGACGAGGGGACCGACACGCTGTCCGTCGACCTCACCGATGTGGTGTTCGACGGGCTGTACTTCGACCCCGAGATTTGCGCGCTCGGGGTCAACTTCGGGTGCGGGATCACGATCAGTGCGGACCCGGAGGAGGGCGATCAACTCGTTGTGGACGTGCCCGCCCTGGCCGGGGACGGCACGCTGTCGTCGCTCGTGGTGGTGCCCGGCGGGTCCGGGTGTGACTACCTCGGTGTGGACCTGGATGTGGCCTACACGACGACGGAGACGGTCGTCACGAACACGGCCCTGTCGGTGGTCGCGGGGAAGCTGCGGCTGACGCAGACGAAGGTGACGTACACGAACTACTTCAACGCGGCGGGACTGCTGATCGACCGCACCGCGGGGAGCCCCGTGGAGAGCTACACCGAGGTCGAGTCGTGTCTGTTCGGCGAGTGCTGCGAGGCCGAGGAACTGACCGCCATGTGTTCCCGGACGCCCAGCAGCGGGGGCACCGACACCGTGTTCACGTTCAGCGTCACGCCGAGCGGGGGCGTCGCACCGTACGCGTACCTGTGGGACTTCGGGGACGACGAGACGAGCGACGAATCGGACCCGGTGCACACCTACGATGAGGCGGGCGGGTACTCGCCGTCGGTGACGGTGACGGACGCCTGCGGCAACGTCGTGGAGTGCAGCCCGGGATCGATCACGGTGACCGCTCCGCCGTCCGAACCCGCAACCTCGTGTTCGGACATCGAGGGCGACGTACCCGTTTACAGTTTCGGAACCGGTTACCCCGTCGCCCTCGACTACGGGACGTACTCGATCGACGGGGGCTGGGTCAAGTACCCCATCGTGAGCGGCAACACCTACAAGGTGACGGTGTCCGCAGGCGGCCCGGGGGCGAACGCGAACTACCACACCGACCTTTACCAAGGCACCGCGTGCGATGCGAAGACGCACAAGGGGAGCATCGATTTCGGGGACGGGTGTGCCAGCTTCACCGCAACGGTCACCGGCTGGATGTACGTGCGGCTGTCGGAGAACATTTCGGGCACCCCAACGTACACGATCACGGCCGCTGTAGGGGCGTGCTGACCGGAGGGGTTACTCGATCTGCTTCGCCCGCAGTCGGACCCGCCCGGTCGGGGCAACGAGGTCGACGTGGTAACCGGTGGCGGGCGGGCCCTGGTCGAACGAGGTGATGTTGTCGTTCTGGTCGTAGACGGTGTGCCCGGTGACCTCCAGGTTCACCACGACGGGAAGTTTCTCGAACGTGGGGATGTCGAGTTTGGTGATTGAGACCTTGACCGGGACGCCCGGCACCGAAGGCGAGTCGTGGGCGTGTGGCCTCGCGAGCACAAGGTAACCGATCGCGATGCCACATCCGGCCGCGATCAGGTGAGTGGTTAAGGTTCGCATGCGCACTCCTTTTTCGTGCGAATCGGACGGCTGTCTCAGTGTACGTCAGATGAGGAGCAAATGCCACGCAGCCCGCACGCCAGCCACCTGAACCCCCGCTGGGGCACCGACCCGCACTGGACCGAGCGGGCCGGCGGGCCGGCGGCGGCCGTTGCCCTGTCCGGCGGGCAGGTCGTCATTGAGGCGTCTGCCGCAACTGCGAGCGCGGCCGCGAGCTTGGGCCAGGAACAGGGCCGGGGGGATACGAAGCCCGACGCCCTGCGCCCGCTCCCGTGCGTCCACCTGGGTCGCGTGGTGAAGCGGGTGGGGTGCAAGACGTGCCGCCGCGACGACACCCGCGTGTGCGACGCAGGCCGGGGCAACGTCTGCCAGGCCGTCGAGTGCGAGGCGTGCTCGCAGTACGAGCCGGACGACGCGACCGCGGCCGCGACCGGGTGACCGCTTTCCGTGGCCCACGGAGGACTCGCATGGGGTGCCGGGGCAACTGCCGCAGGCGGAAGCGCGAGTCGCGAACCCGCCGCGTTCTGGTGCGTGTCGTCCTCTGGCTGGCCGACCGCCGCGCGCTCCGCATCGAGACGGACCGCCGGGGCCGCGTCTCCTGGCACTGGCTGTGCGACCCGGCAAAGTTGTTCACCGCGGACCGGGAGCGGGCCGCGTTCGCGCTGCGGGAGTTCCTCCCCCGGCTCACTCAGGACGAGAGTTTCGACCTGCTGTTCCCATTGAGGAGGAAGTGACCATGCGCGTGCGACTCCCGTTCTGGCCCCTGTTCCTGCTCGCGGCCGCGACCTGGCTCGGCAGCCCGGACCCGGCCGCGGGCCGCCACTATGACGCCGTCACCGACGCGTACCCCGTGGTCGCGACCGGCCAGTTCGTGGTGACCAAGGCCCCGGTCAAGGACGGGGTCCGGGCCACCGCGGACCTGCCCGAGTCGCAGCACAAGCGGAACACCGGCGGCAACGACCGGACGCCGCTCAACCCGCGGGGCGAGCCCGGGAAGGGGTCCGGCCTGTGCGTCTACACCTCGCTCTGGCACGCCGCGATCTGGCAGGCCGTCGCCGAGCTCTACGGGTTCCGCGACTGGATGAGGAACCACGAGGGCGGCTCGTACCCGGACAAGTTCGAGAAGACCCTCAACGCCTACTGCAAGGAGCGGGGCATCCCGATCCCGAACTACGTCCAGCACACCGGCGGCGACGAGGACGTGTTGCGCCTCGCGCTCAAGACCGGGCGCATGGTGTGCGTGACGTACTGCGGGGTGGACGGCCCGGGGCGGTACGGCTCGGAGGTGGTGGGCCACATGGTCAACCTCGTCCACCTCGACGACACCCTCGCCTGCGTCCTCGACAACAACTTCCCCGGCACGTTCCTGTGGATGAGCCGCGGCGACTTCCTCGCCCGGTGGCGCGGGGTGAAGCCGGACGGGTCGGCGTTCATGGCGAGCGACGGGAGGCGGCGGTTCCCGGTCGGGGGCGGGTGGGCCATCGTGCTGCTCGGCCCCCCACCGACGCCGTACCCGCAGCGGCCCGCGGTGCAGTCCTCGGCCGCGGGCGCCGGCGACTTCGAACCGCCGGTGGTGTACGGGCAGAACTGCAAGAACGGGAAGTGCCTCCTCGCTGCCCCGGACCAGGCCACCGCACCGTTCGCGGTCCCCGCGGCGACCGACGGCGGGGGGCAGTGGCGGGCGAACACGAACGGCCGCGAGTGGGGGTTCTGGGTCAACGGCCGGTGCGTCGCGGCGGCGTTCGCGGACGGGCGGGTCGAGGCGTGCAACGATCGCGGGGTCGCGACCGGCACCCCGATCGGCCCGCCGGCCCCGCTGCCGTTCCCCGTGGCCAACCCCGTGCCGGTCGTCGCGAACGTCGGGAGCGAGCCGCCCGCCGCGGAGTTCCCCCGGAACGGCGTGGACGCCGCGCGGATGAACGCCGAAACCTCGTACCGGCACAACGGGGAGCGGGTGACCAAGGAGGCGTTCGCGGCCGCGCTCACCCTGGCCGACGACTCGGACCGGTGGAACCTCGGCGTGGTCGGCGATCCGGCGTTCCTCGCCAAGGTCCGCGACGACGTGGCGAAGCTCCCCGGGGCGCTGCGGCTCAAGCTGCACGTCCAGAACTACGCCCCGGACCACTGGGCGGCTGCGCAGTTCGGGCTCTCCCAAGGGGTGACGCTCCGCAAGCCGGCCGCCGGGCGGGTGGGCCAGGACGTGGGGGCGGTCCCCCTGGCCGACTACACCCCGGCCGCACTGATGGACCTGCTCACCGCGAGCGACGGCCCCGCCCCCAAGCCGGCCCCCGCGCCGGCCCCGAAGCCGAAGACGCCGGACCCGGTGATCGAGCCCGCGCCCCCCGCCCCGAAGCAACCGAACGAGGAGCCGAAGCCGCCCGCGGCCCCGCAACCCGGCACGGTCGGCAACCTGCTCCTGCTCGTGATCGTCGCCGGCGTTGCCTACCTGATCTTCCGCAAGTGACCCCGCGGGTGACCAACCCCGAACCTGAAAGGACCGTCCCATGCCCGACCTGACCCCGCTACTCGTGTGGCTCCAGTCCCTCGGCCCGACCGGCTACGCCCTGTCCGCGATCCTGGGGGCCGCGGTGCTGTACTGGAGGCTGAAGAACAAGCTCCCCGCCGTCGAGGCACAGAAACTTGACCTGGACGCGCTCGTGCGGTCGCAGGGGATCAAGCCCGCCGGGCCGAAGGCCACGCTCGCGGACGTGCCCGCGTGGTTGCAGAAGGAACTCCAGTTCAACGTGTGCGACCCGGTCGCCGCCGCGGACCACAAGCGGGCCATCGAGCGAGCGAAGGAACTCGAAGACAACAAACTCGTGGACGTGCCCGCGAAGTGACAACAAGCACCGGTCGGTCCGGGGTCGCGCCCCGGCCGGCCGGTTTTTCATGCGCCCGTCTGACACGCACCCCACCGAGGACCCTCACCATGGCCGACACCAAGACCCCGACCCCCCGCAGCGACGTGACCCTGGCCGACGCTCCCGGCCCGTCCGTCGTCCCCGACCCGATGCCGCCCGTCGCTCCGCGGCCCGGGTTCCCGCTCGGCCTGCGCGACCTGCTCACCTCGATCTTCACCGACGGGCCGACGTGGGCCAAGATCGTCGTCGCGGTGGCGCTCATCCTGGCCGGGGCGTTCGGTCACAAGTGCGTCGAGCGCGCGCCCGCCCCGGTGCTGCCCGCGCCGGTCAACGTCCAGCCGACCCCGGTGAACGTGTCGGTGCTGCCGGCGCAAGCGTTCCTTGAGAAGTGGAAGGCAACCAAGGAGCCGTTCGCCGTCACCTACTGCTGCCGCGAGGAGGGCCAGTGCTGTCCCACGGTCTGCACCTGCGACCCGGAGCGCTGCAAGTGCGCCGACTGCAAGAGCAGGGTCGCGGCCGCAACCGACCCGGCAGTCAAGTCGAAGCTCACCCCGCGGCAGCGGCTGTTCGCCGACCGCGTGCGGCACCGGCTGAGCGAGCGGCTCCAGCGTGACGGCTACGCACTGGTCGGCGGCGACGCGACCCCGCTCACGCAGGAGCAGGCCGCGGCCGCGGTCGCGCGGCTCAGCGACGGCCAGGTGTTCGGGGCCGCGTACTCCGCGGGCGCGTGGGCACAGATCGGGGACGACGGAGGCGGCGGCCTGCTCGGGTTCATTCAGCGGATCGTGCAGTGGATCGCGGACCACCCGGAGGTGGTGCAGGCGATCCTAAAAATCCTCATGTCGCTGCTCATGTTCATCTAGCGACGTGCGAGGTGCAGAAGTGACGCGGCCCCGGGTCATCACCCGGGGCCGCTGTCGTTGGTTAGCTCAGCTCAGAACCGTCCACCGTCCAGAATTGGCCGGCCGCCAACTTCGAGATCATCGCACCGCGGGTCATCGTCTCCCCGTTGCGGAGCCCGCTGCCGGACACCACGGCGTGCCGGACACCGGCCTCCCTCTTCGCTTGCTCCAGGCTCGTGTACGGACCCCACACTTGGCGGTTGTCGCCGGTAGACTCGATCAGGTAGTAGTTGGCGGTCGCAGTCGTCATCGTCCCGTCCCCCTTGGTTCGCGGAGCCGTGTGCCCCGCGTCTGTGATGTATCTATACGCTTATCCGTTCGGCACGTCAACCGGAATTCTGATTTTTATCCGGCGTCGCTTCTCGGAGGAAGGTATCTGGGGTGACACCGAGCGCGTGCGCGAGCCGCACCACCTGCGGCCACCCGGCCGACGTCTTGCCCCGCTCGTAGTCCGCGATGCTCGCCTGTCGCAGCCCCGCAATCTCTGCGAGTCCCGCTTGCGTGAGTCCGGCGGCGGCCCGTAGTTCTTTTAGTCGCGGCCCGAACCGCTCCGCAATCTTGGTTGCGTACTCCTGATCCATCTTCGCGCCCTCCGAGTGTTCCCGTCACGACATCATACATCGACAAACCAGGAAAAGAAATCGGAATTCCGGTTTACTCCGAAACCGGAGAAGCGTATAAGTAGGGTGTCGAGACAAACAAGGCCCCAACCGGAGACGACGATGAGCAAGACGAACCAGATGATCGCGAAGGTGGAAGAGATGAAGGACTACGTGTTCACCGCGATCCTGCTCGCCCACGAGGCCGGCGAGCACCCCTCGGTCGAGCATGAGCAGTACGTTCGGCTGACGACGATCCTGTGCTACCTGGAGGAGCGGGCGGCCCGCTGATGGTGCGGGGCAAGGAAGCCCCCGGCACCGTGCCGGGGGCCGATTCGGAACCACGAACCTGGAGAACCTGACTGTGAGCGAAGCGACAACGGCAACGACGAGCGAACCGGAGTACATGATGGCTCTGCGTGGGATCGGCGGGGTGGCGGGGCTACTGAAGGCCTACGCGGCGATGGCCGAGCGGGGTGAGCCTGTCACGCCCGAGATGATGCTGCGGTGGGCGGGGCGGCTCGACGAGTACCACGCGGAGTTGTGGCGGATTTTGGTGACCGAGCGGAAGTGAGGTGCGATTGACCCGGGGCCGTTCGCGGTAGGCGGCCCCTTCCTTGGCGACAACGAGGGCCAGGCGATGATGGTGACGTGCCCGAAGTGCCTCGACGAAGCGAACGTGACGGTGGACCTGGACGACGGCGACACCCTCCGGTGCCAGGAGTGCGAGGAAGTGTACTCGGTGGCCGACGTCGAGGCGGTCGTCGCGTGCTGGGCGAAGCTGCTGCCGTGGCTGCGGGCGCATCCCGCGCGGGTGCCCGAGTGTGCAGCGCCGTCGGCGGCGAAGGTGGCGTGAGGAGAGGGTGAGGTGCGAGTGGCACAGGTAGGCCAGGGAGAGGGGAGGGGTCGCGGCCCGGGTTACTCGGTGCCCTTCGCCTCAGTCTTCGTCTTCACGAATTGCTTAATCGCCTGATCGAGAGACGTGGGTGTCTTCCCACTCTCCATCAGCCCCAGCGAGTGGTCGAGAACGATCGCACCCAGTTCGCTCATGTCTAGATCGTGCTTTGCTGCCAATGACTTGAGGCGGCGGCGGGTCGCCACGTCAACGAAGATTTGCAGACGCACCTTGTCGCTCTTTTCGCTCATGAGGCTCAGCATATCCACCCCCACATCGTGCGTAAAGGTAGTTCTCAGAACCAACTTACACGTCCGGGTGTCGTGAGACAAGAGAGCAACTTGAGTTTTTTCTCGATGATTGCTCTTGATACTCACGGTACTCATGGTAGCATTGTGTGTGTTGTGACGACTGTGACGCCCGCCCAACTTCTCTCCGGAGGAACCGCCCGATGCTCTGCGAACGCCCCTACGCCGCCACCTGCTTCGCCCCGGCCGCCGCGACCCGCACCGACCCCGAAGACGACTGCGCCTTCTGCGACGGTCACGGGTTCGTTCGGCACCGCGCCGGCGTCCGCCAGATGTGCCACATCTGCGACGGCCGCAGTACCGCGGGCGTGTTCGTCGTGCAGGTGGTGACGGCGCGGTTCCGGTACGAACTCACCTTCCAGACGCGGAGCATGCTCGCGGCTCGCCGCCGGGCCGACGTGCGTGCCCTGGCCGTCGTCCGCACCGGCGGGCTGTGCATGGGGTACAAGGTCGAGGCCGTGAACGTCGTGTACAAGTCGCTCGGCACCGCGGGCCAGAGCACGGACGAGATCGTCGCATCGGTGCCGCTCGTCGCGCCGGCCCCGGTCGCGGCCTGACCAGACCACCGAGTTCCGGCGGGCGCGCGGGCCAACACCGACCGTCCTGGCCCGCAACGGTCGCCGGCATTCCTTAAGCCCGGTCCTCGCTCCGGGTGGAGTGGGCATGCGAGGTGACGGCACTCCCGAGGCGGGTAAGTCGGGGCACGCTCCGGCGACGGCGGTTCGAGTCCGCCCAGTGGCGCTGTGGTGACGGGAAGGTTGGCCGACGTGAGGTGAGCATGCGACGCGCTGTGAGTTTGACCCGCAACGACGACGGCACCTGGACCGCGAGCATCTACAGCACGACGCACCGCGGGACGCACGAGGAGTGCGTCGCGTGGCTGCGGGCCAACGGCGAGCATGTGTGAGGTACGGCGATCGGGTCGCTCACGTGATCGGCCGCAGATCAAGCGATGGAGAGATTGCGATGCGAGCGACCCCACTTGCCGCCGTCGTGGTCAATGAACGGTGCCGACGAATCTGGGACGCGATCCAGATCGAAGACTGGGACGCGGTGCGAGCCGTGTTCGCCGATCTCTCGCTGGCTGATGCGATTCGGTGCGCGAGTGAGTACGGGATGAACGGGGTCTGGCTGGCCAAGCGCAAGGTCGAGATGGTGGAGATGGTCGTCGAGCAGGCGAAGCTCGCCGCGCCGCGGGCAGTAGCGGAACGGGCGGAGCAGAGCGAGCGGCACGCGGCGATTCGCGAGGCCGTCGATCTGCTCCGGATGTACGAACTCGGCGCGTGGCCGATCAGCGTCCCAGCCGAGTGCATGGCCGCTTTCGGGATCACTTACGACGAGTTCAACCGCGAATCCGGGCGGCATTACTCGTTGTCGCAGACCCCGAAGGCGTTCGTCGCCTCGGCGAGAATCGAGGGCATCGTGCGGGCCGAGCGACTTAAGGAAGTGGCGAGAATCGCCGCGAGCCTGCGACGAGTTGCCCCGGATCGACTGGACATAATCGAACAGGCCGATGCTCTCGCAGCGGTTCAGTCGCAGCAGATCGTGTGACCGTGATTCACACTAAACCAACTGGAGAACCCGACCGTGCCGACAGTTTCAACCAAGCCCCGCGTGATCCTGCAGTGCAACTACGGATCGCACCCCGAAGTGGTACGCGTCTACGCCTTCGACCAGTCTGTAGGTGTCGCGCTCGTGAAAATGCGTTTCCACGACGGAGAAGAGTTTATCAGTCGCATGGATCTCCACGAACTCCAAGCGATCCATGACGATCCGCAAGGTACGTTCGCGGACGTGAGGACCGCCCTCGTCTTGCGCGCCGAAGAGTTGCTCCACGACGAGAAGTGACCCCGCACCCGCCCCGCGCGCCCATCCCCCACCCGTTGGTCGTCCACACCGGCGGCGGGCGCGCGGGGACCGTACACGCACCACCCACGTGGGCCAGGAGCGGCGACCATGCCCGGCGGCGACTTCTACCTCGGCGCGCTCCTGACCCTGGCCCTCTGCTGGCCCATGTTCCGCGGCATGGCCCGCAAGCTCGCGGCAGTGACGGCGAAGGTGAGCGGTTGCGAGTCCACCATCGCCTCACAGGCCTACCTGATCGTCGCGATACGGCGGGGGATCGAGCTCGAGAACCGGACCGAGGCCCTGCGGGTGAGGATCACCAAGCCGGGCCGCAACTGACCGACCACTAACCAAGGAGGGTTCGCATGTCTCACGTTGCCACTGGCCTGTTCAGTTTCCTCACGGGGGCGACTCTCACCGCGGTGCTGTTCATCCGCGCGCACGAGCAGTGCGACGAGTTGTTCGCGCGGGAGCGGGCGACGAACCTGAAACTCGCGTTCGAACGGGGCCACGCCGAGGGGCAACTGATCATCGTGACCGCGGACCGGAACGCGCTCCGGGACCAACTCGTGCAGGAGCGGATCGAGTGGTGGAAACAGCCCGCGCCGCGGCCGGCGCCCGTCGCCACCGACGTGGTTCACGAGCGCATCCCGGCCCCGGCCGAACCGTTCCCGATCCCCATGAAGTGAGGGCCAGGAGATGGCGACCACGACGCCGGAACACGAATCGCTGCCGCCCGCCCAGATGCAGATCCTGCGGGCCATCGGCCGCCACATCGTCGGGGTGCTGCGCGAGGGGGCGAGCGAGGCGCGGGTCAACGCCTTCACGCTGCTGTTCGACGCCGGCTACATCCGGGACATCCCAGTTGAGGGGTACGACGGTATCTACCTGCTCAGCCCCAAGGGGACCGCACTCCTGGCCCACGAGAAGTTGCTCCAGATCGTCCGCGAGGGGAAGGGCGGGGGCCGGCTCGACTGGTCCACGGCCCCGACCCGCAAGACAGGCTGACCCAATTAGTTCGTAGGAGGTGACCGTGTACCGCGTGCTGGCGTATGGTAGTGTGTGGTCCGAGGGCGACACGCTCCTCGCGGCAATCGGCGGCGTTCTGGACCGCCTCACCTTCACCGAGTTGCTTGCGCTCGAGTCCCTGGCCGACAAGGCGCAGCGGGAGAAGACGCGGGGCGATATAGTAACCGAACTGAAGGGCCGGACCAACGACGCCCTTACGCCCTGATGAGCCACGCCAGGCGCACAGGCGAACACGCCGGGTACGGTACCCGGTCATGAGATCAACTACCCGGTTTCTAGGCGTTTTTGGCGTAGATTTGTCCGGCTTGTCCGAGGGTGCCGACCCGCGAAAACTCCACGAAACGCCTTGTTTTCCAGGCTTTCGCGCTGTTGTTTCGCGGACATGGCATTCAAGAGGTCAGGAGTTCAACTCTCCTCACCTCCACCTCGCACAAGCCCCGGGAAACCCCGGGGCTTGCTTCATTTCCGGCCGTCCCTCTCCCCGCCCCGGAGCAACGCGTGATTCGCACCGCTCTCGCTCTCGTCGGTTCCGCTGTCGCGCTCGTTGCGGCGGTCGCGCAGCCGCCCGCCGACGCGCCCAAGAAGGCCGAGCCGCTCAAGCTCAAGCTGTGGGACGGCAAGGCCCCCAACGGCGACGGCACGCTCGACAAGGCCGATGCCACCATCACCGTTCACCGGGCCGAAAAGCCCAACGGGGCGGCCGTGGTCATCTGCCCCGGCGGCGGGTACGGCGGGCTCGTCACCGGGGCCGAGGGGCACGGCATCGCCGCGTGGCTCAACCGCCACGGCGTCACCGGCGTCGTCCTCGAGTACCGGCTCCCCAAGGGCCGGCCGACCGTGCCGCTGTCCGACGCGCAGCGGGCGATCCGCACCGTGCGGGCCAACGCGAAGGACTGGGGCGTCGACCCGGCGAAGGTCGGCATCATCGGGTTCTCGGCCGGCGGACACCTCGCCAGCACCGCCGCCACCCACTTCGACGACGGCGACGCCAAGGCCGAAGACCCGATCGCGAAGCTCGGCTGCCGGCCCGACTTCGCGGTCCTCGTCTACCCCGTGGTGACGATGAGCGAGAAGACGCACGGCGGGTCGCGCACCAATCTGCTCGGCCCGAAGCCCGACGACAAGCTGGTCGAGCTGTTCTCGAACGAGAAGCAGGTCACCGCGAAGACGCCGCCGATGTTCCTCGCGCACGCCAAGGACGACCGCGTCGTGGTGCCCGAGAACAGCAAGGCGCTGTACGACGCTCTTCAGGCGAACAAGGTGCCGTCGAAGTACCTGGAACTGGCGTCCGGGGGCCACGGGCTCAACGGGTACAAGGGGCCGATGTGGGACGCGTGGCAGGAGCAATCGCTCGTGTGGCTGGCAGAAATGAAGGTGATTCCGGCGGTCGGTGACGGGAAATAGCGAATTTGGCTCGGGAGTTGCAACCGGTGGCATCGTTCTTGTCACCGCACACCAACCGAGTACCTCGCATGTTGTACTACGCCATCGTGTTCCTGGTCATCGCGCTGATCTCCGCCGCCTTCGGGTTCGGCGGCATCGCCAGCGAGGCCACGGGCATCGCGAAGATCCTGTTCTTCCTGTTTCTGGTGCTCTTCGTCGTGTCGCTGCTGTTCGGCCGCCGCGGGACCAGGGCGAACCTCTGATTCTGATCCCGCACGCGACCGCACACCGAGCCCCGGGGGTCTTCCCCCGGGGCTCGTGCATTTCTGGACCCCGTCCCATCCACCGCGGAGCGGGCGTCGTCTTACCGGTGACCGCCCCGTTGCGTGTTCCCCGGAGACCGTTATGCCGATCGTGTTGCGAGTCGCGGTGCCCGTTGCCCTGGTCGCGCTCGTCGGAGTGGCCGACGTCGCACGGGCCGACCGGATCGCCCTGCTCCCCGCGAACCAGCGGGCGGTCTCGGCCCCCACGGTGCTGACCGGCAAGGTGACAGCGGTCGCGAAGGACACGGTGGCGGCCCCCGCCCCGTACCCCGGGGCGCGGGACAAGATCGCGTACACGGTCGCGACGGTCGCGGTCACCGAGGGGCTCATCGGCGCGGACAAGGTGAAGGAGGTCAAAGTCGGCTTCGTCGCCCCGAAGGGGCGGGGCGGGTTCCAGACCGATCTGAAGGAGGGCCAGGAGGTGATCCTGTTCCTCATCAGGCACCCGAGCGCCGACTTCTACGTCGTCCCCGGCATGTCGCTCCCGATCGAGACCACGACCGAGGCGGGGAAGAAGGACCTCGAGTCCGTGCGGGCGGTCGCGGCGGTCCTCGCCGACCCCGCGAAGGCGCTCAAGGCCGGCTCCCCGGAGGCCCGGGGCACGGCCGCGGCGCTCGTGGTGCTCAAGTACCGCCAGTTCCCGGCGTTCGGCGGCGAGACCGAGCAGGTTGCCCTCGGCGCCGAGGAGAGCAAGCTCCTGTTGGCGACGCTCGCCGAGGGGAACTGGAGCACCGGCGGCCGCCGGTACGACGAGCCGCCGACCCCGTTTCAGGCGTTCCAGGCGCTGGGCCTCACCGACAAGGACGCCTGGGTGCCGCCCGTGGTCGCGAACGCGCCCGGTGCCCCGCCCGTCGATTTTGGTCTCGTCTCCCGCGACGCCTTCGTGAAGTGGCTCGACGGTCCGGGGAAGGACTACCGCATCAAGAAGGTGGCGCCCAAGGCCGCCACGAAGTAACGCCGCGTTCGTTGGATTCGCGGCTGTTCTGTAGCCGGCCTCTGTGAGGCCGGTGTTTGGCGAGTCCCGAAGCACCGGCCTCACAGAGGCCGGCTACAGAAGCCAAGCAACCGGACTCGGTTTGCCGCTCCGCACCTCGCACCTCGCTCCGCCGGGGCGCGCCGCATTTTCCGCATGCGATCCCGTCGCGATCTGCTATTGCTTGGTGTACCCTGGTGACCGGGCGGCTGCCACCGCTCGCGCGCCACACATCGGTTCCTCTCCGGAGCAGCCATGCCCGCCTCCCGCCCCGCGCTGCCCCGCGGCCGGTTCCCCGCCGCACTCGCCGCACTCCTGTTCCTCGCGCTCCCCGCACCGGCCGACGACACGCCGCGGCCGAACATCGTCTGGCTCACCAGCGAGGACCACGGCCCGCACATGGGGTGCTACGGCGACACGTTCGCCACGACGCCGAACGTCGACGCGCTCGCCGCGAAGGGGCTCACCTTCACCCGCGTGTGGTCGAACGCCCCGGTGTGCGCGCCGGCCCGCACCACGATCATCTCGGGGCTGTACCCGCCCGCGACCGGCAGCGAGCACATGCGGAGCCTGGTGCCGTTCCCGAAGGACAAGAAGATGTTCCCGCAGTACCTCCGCGACGCGGGGTACTACTGCACGAACAACGCGAAAGAGGACTACAACCTCGCGAAGCCGGGCCTTGTGTGGGACGAGTCGACGGCCAAGGCGCACTGGCGGAACCGGAAGGCCGGTCAGCCGTTCTTCGCGGTGTTCAACTCGACCAAGAGCCACGAGAGCCAGGTGCGGGCGCGGCCGCACACGCCGGTCCACGATCCGGCCAAGGTGAAGCTCCCAACGTACCACCCGGACACCCCCGAGACCCGCCGCGACTGGGCACAATACTACGACGTGGTCAGCAGGGCCGACGCCGACGCGGGCGTGCGGTTGAAGGAACTCGCGGACGCCGGCCTCGCCGGCGACACGATCGTCTTCTACTACGCCGACCACGGCGCGGGCCTGCCGCGCGGCAAGCGGTCGGCGTGCGACTCGGGGCTGCGCGTCCCGCTCGTCGTCCACGTCCCCGAGAAGTTCAAGCACCTCGCGCCGCCGGAGTACAAGCCGGGCGGGACGTCGGACCGGCGCGTCGGGTTCGTCGACCTCGCGCCGACGGTGCTCGCGCTGGCCGGCGTGAAGGTGCCCGAGTGGATGCACGGCAAGCCGTTCCTCGGCCCGAACCCGGCGAAGAGCGAGTTCCTGTTCGGGTTCCGCGGCCGCATGGACGAGCGGCCCGACCTCGTCCGCAGCGCGACCGACGGCCGGTTCGTGTACGTCCGCAACTACATGCCGCACAAGCCGCCCGGCCAGCACGTCCAGTACATGTTCGAGACGCCGACGGCCCGCGTGTGGAAGGAGCTGTTCGACGCCGGCAAGCTGAAGCCCGAGCAGACCGCGTTCTGGAAGCCGAAGCCGGCCGAGGAACTCTACGACCTGAGGACCGACCCGGATGAAGTGGTGAACCTCGCGGGCGACCCGGCGCACGCCGCGACGCTCGCGACGCTCCGCACGGCGCAACAGGCGCTCGCGGCCGAGATCCGCGACGTCGGGTTCCTGCCGGAGGGCGCGTTCCGCACGCGGTTCGGCGGCGCGTCGCCGTACGACGGTGCCCGCACCGAGGGCGCGTACCCGTTCAAGCAGGTGTTCGCGGCGGCCGACCTCGCTTCGCAACTCACCCCCGATGGTGTCCCCGCCCTGCGCGCCCTGTTCAAGGACGGCGACTCGGCCGTGCGGTACTGGGCGGCGATGGGGATGCTGATTCGCGGCGAAGCGGCGGTGAGGGCGGCCGGCGGGGAACTCCGCGGCGCGCTCAAGGACACGTCGCCGGACGTGCGGATCGCCGCGGCCGAGGCGCTGGCCCGGTACGGCGACGCGGCCGACCAGAAGGCCGCCCTCGACCTGCTCATCGACCTCGCGTCGTGCGAGGCGCACGGCGTGTTCACCGCGGTCGCGGGGCTCAACGCGCTCGACGCCGCCGGGGACCGCGCGAAGCCGTACGCCGACGCGATCACGAAGCTCCCGACGAAGTGCAAGACCCCCGACCCCCGGTACGACCCGCACGTCCAGCGGCTCGTGACCGATCTCCTCGCCAAGTGGAAGTGATACCAAGCTCCGTAGCCGGCCCCTGTGAGGCCGGCTACAGAAGACACCAGGTGCCGGCGGCGTGATGGGCCCGCGTGGTCGGGGCGTGGCGTGCGTGGGCGGTCCGCAGTTCTTGCCCTCCCCCACGAGGGGGGAGGGCAAGAGGGCGCCACGGCTACCGATCACCCGGATTCGGTATCACGGGCGGCGGCCCTTGTCGCGGTGCGCCCGCTTCCCGGCCCGGGGCTTCACGATCACCGGCTCCTCGGCGGCCGCGGGCACGGCGGCCCGCGTCCCGGCCTCGGACGCCATCTCCATGAACCGCTGCTGGCTCCGCAGCGGCGCGGCCCCCTCGGCCGGCTTCACCCGGCGGTACGTCCCGTCGGGCATCAGCTCGCGGGCCTTCACGTTGTCGGCCAGCGCCACCTTCAGGATGTCGATCACCCGCTGCTTCAGGTCCGGTTGCTCGATCGGGAACACGACCTCGACGCGGCGGCTCAGGTTCCGGTCCATCCAGTCGGCGCTGCCGACGTACACCTCGGGGGTGCCGGCGTTCTCGAAGTAGAAGATGCGGGTGTGCTCGAGGAACCGGTCCACCACGGACGTGACGCGGATCGTGTCGCTGACCCCCGGCACCCCGGGCCGCAGCGAGCAGATGCCGCGGCAGCAGATGTCGATCCTCACCCCGGCCTCGCTGGCCCGGTACAGCGCCTTCACCACCGCCGGTTCGAGGATGCCGTTCACCTTCACGAGCAGCCGCGCCGGCTTCCCGGCCCGGTGGTTCGCGGCCTCGCGCTCGATCTTCTCGATCATCACCGTCTGCAGCCGCGACGGGGCGACGAGGAGCTTCCGCCACTGCGGCAGCTCGGCGTACCCGGTGAGGTAGTTGAACAGGGCCGACACGTCGTCGGCGAACTCGCTGTTGCCGGTGAACAGGCCGATGTCGGTGTACACCCGGGCCGTCTGCGGGTTGTAGTTGCCGGTCGCGAGGTGGACGTACCGGCGGATCGTGTTGTCCTCGTCGCGGCGGACCACGAGCGCGACCTTGCAGTGCGTCTTGAGGCCGACGAACCCGAACACGACGTGGACCCCGGCCTTCTCGAGCTCCTTGGCCCAGATGATGTTCCGCTCCTCGTCCATGCGGGCCTTCAGCTCGATCACGGCGGTCACCTGCTTGCCGCGGTCGGCGGCCCGCTGGAGCGCCCGGACGATGGGCGAGTCGCTCGACGTGCGGTACAGGGTCTGCTTGATGGCGAGCACCCGCTCGTCGGCCGCGGCCGCCTCGATGAAGTCCACGACCGGGGCGAACGACTCGTACGGGTGGTACATGAGGATGTCGCGGGCGCGGATCACCGGCCACGGGGCGGTGACCTGCGCGAGCGAAGTGACCGGGAGCGGCACGAACGGCGGGTCGCGCAGCTCGGGGTAGCCCGGGACGCCGCAGATCTGGAACAGCCCGCCGAGGTCGAGCGGCCCGGGGATCTGGTACACGTCGGCCGGGTTGAGCCGGAGCCCCTCGGTGAGGAACTGCTCGATGTCCGCCGGGGCGCCGGCCTCGATCTCGAGCCGCACCGGGAGCCCGCGCCGCCGGGCGCGGACGTGGGCCTCGATCTCCTCGAGCAGGTCGTCCACCTCGTCGTCGAGTTCGTACTCGCTGTCGCGGGTCACGCGGAACGCGGCGGCCCGGCCCAGCTCCATGCCCGGGAACAGGTCCGCGAGGTGCGTGCGGATCACGTCCTCGAGCGGCACGAACCCGTACTGGGCCGGGGCGCGGGGCGGGGCGGGCGGCGCGGCGGGGGCGGGGGGCGTGGCCCGCACCGGGGCCGCCCCGACGACGCCCGACGCCTCGGCCGCGGCGGGCGCGGGCTTCTTCTGCTCGTCGGCGGCCGGCGGGGCGGGGGCCGCGTCGGGGCGGGGGGCGGGGAGCGGCACGAACCGCTGCTGCATCACGCCCGGCACCTGCACGACCGCGTACAGCGGGTCCGCGTCGCCGGGCCGCTTGAGCGACACCGCCACGTTCAGCGACTTGTTGAGCAGGTGCGGGAACGGGTGCGCCGGGTCGGTGGCCAGCGGGGTGAGGATCGGGAAGATCTCGCGGCGGAACAGCTCCCGGGTGTGGTTCCGCTCGTCCTCGGTGAGTTCGGCGGCCGTGCGGATCACGATGCCGCGGTCCTGGAGCGCCGGGAGCACCTCGGTCTGCAGGCACCGGTACTCGGCCGCGACGAGTTCCTTGACCGTGAGCCGGACCCGGTCGAGCTGCAGGGCCGGCGACAACTGGTCGGCCCCGGACCCGGTCGGGATGCCGGCCTGCACCTTCTGCTGGATGCCGCCGACCCGGACCATGAAGAACTCGTCCAGGTTCGAGCTGAAGATGGCGAGGAACTTCAGCCGCTCGAGCATCGGCACGCTCGGGTCCTGCGCCTCTTCGAGCACGCGGCGGTTGAACTCGAGCCAGCTCAGGTCGCGGTTGAGGTACAGGCTCGGGTCGTCGAGGTTCGGGGCGGCGGGTTGCATTCGGGTGCCTCGGGCGCTTCCGGGCGGGCGAAACGGACAGTATAACCCTGGTCCGCGCGACGGGGAGGGGGCGGGGCCGCCTTCGGCGGCAAAGTGCAGGGGAACAGAGGACAGATGTCTTCGGCAGTAGAGGACAGACAAATCAAAGGCGGGGAAGACAATCGGGCACGGGCACGGGCACGCACGCGGGCACGGACCAGTCCCAAGGCGCGCCGACGTGCCCGTGTCTTCCCGTCTTCCCTCCGTGCCCCAGCCCGTGCCCGCTTCTGCCTTCTGTCCTCTGCCTTGAAATCTGCGTCTTCTGCGTAATCTGCGGATAACTCTCTTCTCCTCGATCAATCCTTCCCGCGGATCTGCGCCTTGAGGACGTGCCGCAGCCGGCCCTCGACCTTCTCGTGCGCCTTGCCGATCTCCTTCTCGCCGAGGGTGCGGTCGAGGGCCTGGTACGTCAGCGCGAACGCGAGGCTCTTGGTGCCGGCCGGGATGCCCTCGCCGGTGTACACGTCGAACAGCTCCGCCCCGGTCAGCAGCTCGCCGCCGCCGGCGCGGATCTCGGCCAGCACCCGCTCGGCCGGCGTTTCCGCGGGCACGACCACGGCCACGTCGCGCTTCGCCGGCGGGAACGTCGAGAACGGCCTGTACGCGAACCGGTCCGGGGCGCACTCGATGAGCGCCTCCAGGTCGAGTTCGGCGACCTGCACGGCCCGGTCGGCGAGGCCGAAGCCCGCCGCGACCGTCGGGTGCAGCTCGCCGAACACGCCGACCCGCCGCCCGCCCACGAGCACCTCGGCCGCCCGCATCGGGTGCAGCCACGGGACCGCCTTGGTCGCCGCGAACGTGACCGGATTGAGGTGCAGATCGGTCACGAGCGACTCGACGACGCCCTTCACGTCATAGAAGTCGTACTGCGCCGGCTTCGCGCCCTGTTGGTCGTCCCACGCAGCGGCCGCCCGCCGCCCGCACAGCACCACCGCGACCTGCCGCGGCTCGTCGGGGAGCTTCTCGCCGGCCTGCGGGACGTACACGAACCCGAGTTCGTACAGCGCGACGCTGTCGGTCGCTTCGAGGTTCTTCTGCGTGACGGCCAGCACGCCGGGCAGCAGCGACCGCCGCAGCACCGACCGCTCGGGCGACAGCGGGTTCAGCAGCGCGACGTGGCCGGTGGTCTTCGCGTTCAGCTTCGCCTCGGCCTCGGGGCTCGTCAGCGAGTACGTGATCGCCTCCTGCAAGCCCTGGTCGGCGAGCAGGTCGCGCACCTTGTCCTCGACTTCGAGCGACCGGTTCCCCTTGGGCTCGGGCAACTCCAGCGGGAGCAGCCGCTCGGGGAGCTTGTCGTACCCGAACACGCGGGCGAGTTCCTCGATCAGGTCGGCCGCACCGGCCTGCACGTCGAGCCGGGTCCGCGGGACGGTGACGGTCCAGCCGAACGTCTCGGGCTTCAGCTCGAACTGGAGCGCGGCCAGGACGCGCTCGACCTCGGCGGCCGGCACGTCGAACCCGAGGAGCCGGGCGATCTCGGAGCGGTGGAGCGCGACCACCTGCGCCGGGGCCGGTGCGGGGTAGCTGTCCACGACGCCCGACAGCACCTCGCCGTCGGCGCACCGGCGGAGCAACTCCGCGGCCCGGACCGCCGCAACGAGCACGAGGTCCGGCGACACGCCGCGGCTGAACCGGGTGCTGGCCTCGCTGAACAGGTTGAACTGCCGGGCCGTCTTGCGGACGCTGACGAAGTCGAACGCGGCCGATTCGAGCAGGATGTTCTTGGTGTCGGCGGTCACCTCGGTCTCGGCCCCGCCCATGACGCCGGCGAGCGCGATGGCCCCGGCGGTGTCGGCGATGACGAGGTTCTCGGGCGACAGCTCGCGCACCTGCCCGTCGAGCGTCTTGAGCGTCTCGCCGGTGGTCGCGGGGCGGACGATGACCGTCGGCACCTTGCCGTCGGCCCGCTTGACGAGCACGTCGTAGTCGAAGGCGTGGAGCGGTTGCCCGTACTCGAGCATGACGTAGTTGGTGACGTCCACGACGTTGTTGATGGGCCGCATCCCGGCGGCCTGGAGCCGCGACCGCATCCACCGCGGGGCCGGGCCGACCTTCGCGTTCCAGACCAGCGTCGCCGAGTACCGCGGGCACAGCTTCGGGTCGGCGATGGCGACCGCGACCTTCCCGTCGATCCGCTCGCCGATCGCCTCGACCGTCGGCTCGGGCACGGTCGCCGCCGCGCCCGTGAGCGCCGCGACCTCGCGGGCGACGCCGACGAGCGACAGGCACCGGGCCATGTTCGGGAGGATGTCGAGTTCGACGACGACGTCGCCGAGCAGGTCGGCGACCGGGGTGCCGGGGGCGGGGTCGGAGTCGTCGAGGATGATGATGCCGTCGTGCTCGTCGGAGGTGCCGAGTTCGTAGTCCGACATGCACATCGCGTCGTTCATGATGCCGCGGAGCGCCTTCGGCTCCAGCGTCACGGTCGTCTTCTTCCCCTCCTTGTCGGCGAAGTAGTACCGGCACCCGCGGAGCCCGAGGATGACCTTCATGCCGGACTGGCCCGGGGCGATGTTCGGCGCGCCGGTGACGACGGTCTTCGGCTCGGCGGCCCCGTAGTCGAGCTTGACGAGCTTGAGCTTGTCGGCCTCGGGGTGCTTGGTGATCTCGAGCACCTTCGCGACGACGACCCTGTCGCGCTCCCAGACGAGCCCGGCGTCCTCGGGCTTGGCACGGATGCCGGCCGGCACCGGGAGCCCGAACACGCGGACGCCGGACGACTCGAGCCCGGCGATGGTGAGCCGCTCGACGAGGTGTGCGGGGTCGGGAACGGCGACGTAGTCGCGGAGCCAAGAGAGCGGAACGAGCATTGGCGGACCTTCTGCGTGCGGGCAGCGGCGGGCGAAGCCGACCGGTTCGGACATGCTAGGGGACGGGCGTTCGGGCGTCTCGGTTCGCGGCCGCGACCGCCGAGAGGGGAATCCGTCCCGCGGCGCGAACCCGGCCCCGACCGGCGCGGTCCGTGTTGGTGGGCGGGGAACTTTTTCGGCCGACACCCCTTGAAGGTCGGCGGGGAACCCACCAGAATACTCAACGTGCTGGCCCTTTAGCTCAGTTGGTAGAGCAGCTGACTCTTAATCAGCGGGTCGTCGGTTCGAGCCCGACAGGGGCCACTAATGCCAGGCGATGCGGGCCGGTGCTGAGAAGCGCCGGCCCCTGTCATTTCCAGGGGTTGGTGCACGTCTCCCGAATTTGATCCAACGACGCGAAGATTGCAAGACGGTGCCGATTGATGCCCCTCCGCGCCCCCCGTCACTACGCCCGGCACTACGCCCAAGCGGACAGGGCTATCCGATTTTGCCCCCTCGGTGCCGGTCATGCGAAGGGGGATTTCCGTACCGCCTGAATTCGGCGGCACGAGGTTCGGGAGTTTGCCTACGGCCCCCGTCAGATCGTGCAACCGGCGGTGCGAGTAGCGGGCGGTCAGAATCGGGTCAGAGTGCCCGGCGAGTTCTTGCAGCGTCCGCAGGTCGATTCCCGACCGGCCGCCGAGCGTCAGGAACGAGTGCCGCAGCGCGTGGAAGTCGGCGTACTCCGGCCCCTCCGGTCCTTCGACGGCGTAGGCGATGCCGGCGGCCTCCAAGTCGATGCGGAGCATCTCCGCCCCGCGACAATCCGTTGCCCACGTCCCGCCCCAGATGAGGGCGTTCGCCGGCTTCCCGCTCAGGTAGTCGCGGAGCGCGTCGGCCACGTCTGCGGGAAGCGGCTGAACCTTCGTCCGGCGTGACTTGTTGAACCGGGCGGCAAGTGTGACAACAGGCGCGGCGGCATCCAGGTCGAAGTCGGCCGGCGTCAGGTTCGCCAGCGCGTTCGCCCGGAAGCCGGTGCCGGCGGCCACGAGGTACAGCGCGAACCGATCCGCACCCGTCAGCCCCCGGAACGTGCGCCCGCTCTCACGGGCGGCGACGAACAGGCGGCGGAGTTCGTCCGCGGTCAGTTCCCGCCGGGTCCGGCGCACGTCCACGGCCGCGTTCACGAGCGTGAGCGTGTCGAGCGGGTTCGAGCCGATCCGCTTGTTCCGCACGAGCCAGCGGAAGAACCCACGAACGGCGCGAACGTAGTGGTTCGAGGTGGCCGGGCCGACGCCACGGGCGGCGGTTGCGGCGAGCGCTTCGACCGTCGCACGGGGAAGCCGGCGGGCCTTGCCGTTCCCAGTCGCGGTGAGGCGATGCAACCGCAGGGAGCGGGTGAGCGCCGATCTTGTGATACCGAGAACGGCGGCGGCCTCGGAGGGGCGGAACGCATCAACCCCGGCGGGTAGTTCGACCGGCGTTCCGTCCCGGCGACGCGCCACCAACCACTCGGCGGCCTTCCCCGCGTCGGCGTCCAGTGGGAACACGAACCCGCACCCGTCGAACAACGCCGAGCAGCGGGCCAGTGTGTCGCGGACGTGCTTCGGGTCGTCCCCCTTCGCTTCGAGGTGGGCACCGTAGTCCTTGACATGCTCGGCGAGCGGGCGGCGTGCGTGTTCTTCCGCCGGATCGGTGTAGCCACTCCGGACCCGCGACGCCTTGCGCTCGGTGTCGGCGGCGAGTTGTTCGGTTGCCTTCAGGTCGGTGTACCCCTTCACGCGGCGGACCGTGCCGGCCGCGTCGCGGATGTCGAAGTACCAACACTTCGACGGGCGAAGGTAGTTCCGGCCGTCCTTCGTCAGTGGGCACAGGATCGACTTGCCGCGGTCCTTCAACCGAAAGTGCGGCCTGCCGTCGTGTTCGAGGATCTCGGCTCCGGGCGGGAGCGGTCGGGTACTCGCCAGCTTGTATGGCTTCGGCATGAGGGGAAACCTTTCTGAGAACGGCCGGCCGGCGGGAGCGGTTCTCAGGTCGCATCCCGCCGGCCGGCCAAAGGCGATTGGAGTATACCGTGCGGTCGGTAGCGCGCCAGGTCGGTTACGTTCGGTCCGGGCCTGTCAAATCGCGATCTATTTCGGTCTACTTTAGATGCCGCGTGTCAGTGCCGTTTGCGACGCCGGAGCGCACAGCGTGGGCGGCGCACTGGTCCCATTCTGGGATAGCGGCAACGGGTTGCCTCAGTTCCAGCCGTCGGATTGCCTCATGCGACCGGCACCCCATTGCCGGATGGAGGTGCGCGGCGCGGGCAGTTGTTGACGGGATGCGTCCGCTGGGGTACTGTCGACCTGTCCCGATCACAACTCTGTAGTTCGCCCATGTCACACTCGTTCGCATCGCTGCTCCTCGGTGTGCTCGTCCTCGGCGGGCCGATCCCGGCCCCGGCGCAGGACGAGGCGACGGTCACGATCCCGGGCGTCAATCAGAGGATCCCGTCGGACGCCAAGGAGCTCGACCTCTCCCGCACGAAGGTGACGGACGCAGGGCTGAAGGAACTCAAGCACCTCAAGCAACTCACTCGGCTCGACCTCTCCTCCACGGCAATTACGGACGCAGGGCTGAAGAGCCTGAAGGACCTCACGCAACTCACCAAACTCTTCCTCGACGGCACGGACGTGACGGACGCCGGTTTGAGGGAACTCAAGGGCCTCAAGCAACTCACCACGTTGGACCTCATGGGCACCAGGGTGACGGACGCCGGGCTGAAGGAACTCACGCACCTCGCACAGCTCACCTCGCTCGTGCTCTCCGCCACGGGGGTGACCGACGCCGGGCTGAAGCACCTGAAGGACCTCAAGCAACTCACGGCGCTGGACCTCATTGCCACGGACGTGACGGACGCCGGGCTGAAGGAACTCCGCGCCGCGCTGCCCAAGTGCGACATCTCCGACAAGTAACCACCTCAGCCGCGGGGGCCGCTCCCGGCCGCGTTTTCCCGGGTCGCCAGCGGTTGTACCCGGTACGTTGACGGCCCCGTGTTGAGCCGCCCCCGGTGGGTGACCTGAACCATGCCCTTCCCTCTGAGAGATAGCAGTGCGTAGCGAACCATTCGCGGCTTGAGCCCGGCGCGCCGGGCGATGTCGGCCTGGCCGGTGCGAGCGGTGCCGGTCGCGGCCTTCGTGTCGCGGAACAGGATCAGCCAGACTTTCACCTCCGCGCCGGTCAGGCCGGCCAGGCCGTAGTCGGCGAAGGCGTTGAGCACGGCGAAGCGCTCGCCCCGGCGGCCGGGGCGCTTCGGCTTCGCGGTCTTCGGTGCCGGTCGGTTGGGTTCGTCGTCGGCGCGGAACGTCGCGTCGGGCGGAAGAATCCCGCCGTGTTCCTCGGTCACTTCCTTCACGGTCAGGCGTCGCACGTCAGCCCCCCTTCGCTTGCTTGCCCTTGGTGCGGGCCGGCTTGGCGTCGTCGAACCCGTCCAGCCCGGAGACTTCCACGAACGGACCGAACGTCTGCCGCGTCGGGTCGAACGAGGTTTGCACGTCGGCCACGGTCCCGTACCGGTTCTTCTCGCACTGAAGGGTGATGCCCCCGCCCTCGTCCGGCACGAGCATGTACGCGGCGTCGCACCCGAACTCCAGTTCCGACGAGCCGCGGAAGGACGCCAGGTTCAACCCGGCGTACGTCGATCCGTTGTTGCTCTTCTGCCGGGCGACGGCGGCGGCCACCAGCACGGCCGCCCCCGCGTCGCAGAAGCGTCGAAGCACGGCCACCCCGGTTTCGAGTTGCTCCCGCTTGTCCTGCCCACCGTCGCCGACGGCGAACCGCTGGATGTAGTCGAGGACCAGCACGTTTGCGCCGAACGCGGTGCCGGCGGCGGCGACGTGTTCGAGCGAGTACGGCGGGTTCAGGAACGCCAGCCGGCCGGCGACGTGCTCGAGCGCGGCCACCGCCGCACGCACGCGAACCAGCTCGTCCGCGGCCAGCGTCCGGTTCATGATGGCGGCCAGCGGCACGGCCGACAGGCGCGACGCGACCCTCTCCACGAGCAGCGCCGGCGACATTTCCACGTTGGCGATCAACAACCGGGCCGGCTCGTTCATGCGAAGCATGTCGATGCCCACTTGCATGAGGGCGGCCGTCTTCCCGCCCCCCGGCGCGCCGCCGAACAGGATCATGCGCCCCGGCCGCACGTCCAGGGCGGTGAACGGGTCGGGCAGCTTGAACCGCACGGGCGGTTCCCCGCGCTCCACGTCGGCGAGCCACGAGCCGAACAGGTCCGCCCCGGTGGTGAACGCCGGCGTCATGCTCGCCCTCCTTCCGCGACTTCGAGCGGCAGCGGGTCGGACTCGTGCGCGATCGCCCACTGCTCGAAGGCGTCCGGGTCGGTGGCCGGTTCGGGTCGCGGGCCGGCAGTCGCACTGCGCTGCCGCCGGGCGTGTTCGATGCCGCACCCGATTTGCCGCTCCACGTCCTTCGGCGCCAGCCCCACGTCGCAACCCGGCTCGGTGAGAAGGGCGGCCACGAGCGAAGGGGGAGCGCCCTGTTCCGTCAGCCACGCCGCACAGCGGAACAGCGTCTGATGCCGCTCGCCCTCGCCGGTGCCGAACCGAAAGAAGTCCACGAGGTAGCGGGGCGCTCGTCCGTCGGGAGTGCCGGTGCCCGCACCGCGGCGGATGGCGCGGGCACCGGTGTCGCGGGCGGTCGCCTGGCCCGCCTCGTGCCAGTCGGTTTCCAGTTGGGGGACGGGTCCGCGAACGGTCGGGATGCCGTCGCCGGCCGGGTGCCGGGCCACGTCGCGGATGCCGTCGATGTCGAGCCGGAACAGCGCCTCAGGGTCGATCCGCCGTTTGAACAGTCCCGTTCGCGGGTGCCGCGTGTTCGGTAACCGGACGATGTGGTTCACGTCGTAGATCGCGCCGTCGATCTTCACGCCGGCGCGGGCGGCAATGGCTTCGGCCAGCGTGCGGGCGACGTGCTGAAAGCCCACGGCCGGCGGCGGGTGGTTCGCCAGCTCGACGAGGACGTGAAACCCCTTGCCCCCGGAGAAGTACACCGGCACGTTGCCGTCCGCCTCCGGGTAGCGCTGGTGGAGGAACGCCACGAGCCGGCGGGCGTCCGCCAGGGCGGCGGACAGGTCGGCCCGGTCGATGTCCAGCACGAGCCGGCGGCACCAGCACGGCCCCGCGAACCCGGCGACGCTGTTCCGGTTCGCCCGGTAGTGCGCGGTCATCTCCGGGCCGAAGGCGAAGTGCGACAGGTACGCTTCGCGGCCGTCCTCGATCGCGCCGTCGGCATACGCGGTGAGCAAGTCGGCGTGCCGCACGAGGGCGCGGGGGGAGGTCGGCGCGCCCAGCACGAACGCGCCGACGTTGTGACACGGCGTTGTCACTTCGGCCCCCCTTCGTCGGGGTCGGGGAGCATGAACCCGGCGGCCGGCGAGTCGCCCACGCGGGTGATGTCGATGCGCTTGATGTCGTTCCGCTCGATGCCGTCGTCCCCGCGCTGCAGGGCGACGACGAGCCGCACGATGTACTCCCGGCCGGGTTCGGGGAACGGCGACAGCAGCTTGGCACTGGTCGTCAGCCCGAACGGTGCCAGGTCGCGTTTCGTGTACGGCATCGCCTTCGCGCCGAACGTCCAGGTCCGCACGAGGGTCTTCCCGGCGTGCCCGCCCTCCGTCACCTCGAACCGCAGCCGGTAGGCGTCGGCCCCGGCCTTCGTGCTGCAATACTCGCCCCGCAGCACGCGGGCGGTGTAGATCCCCGGCGGGAGGGGTGCGAACTCGGGCGCGGGCTCGGCACCGTCGAACCCGCCGATCCCCCCGCCCCCGGTCGGAGGCTTGCCGTTCCCCTTGCCGTCGTGGTTGCTGTCGTTGAACGCGGTCGTGAAATCCATGATCGGAACTCCGAGTGCGGCGACGTGCGGCCCCGGCGACGCGCTGGGGCCGCGCGGGTCGCGGTTGGGTCAAAGGGCGGGGTGAGCGGCGAGCCGGGCGGTAGCGCCGGCGGCGTCGGCGAGTCGCCAGACGGACAGCGGGCGGGCGTGGGCCGCGGGCCGGATCGAGTTGCGGAATCCGGCGCGGCGGAGAATGCCGGCGTCGGCCAGGTCGCGGAACACGCACCCGACCAGTTTCGGCGAGATGTCGCCGGGTATGGGTACGAGCGCCCGCACGTCGTCGGCGCAGACTTCACCCCGGTCGAGGGCGACGCGAAGCGCGGCGGCGGTGCATGCGCGGACGAGGTCGGCGCGGCGGCAGCGGAGAACGGCCAGAGCGGCGTCGCGGCGGGCTTCCCCGTCGCCGTGCGGTAATAGAATGGTCATCGGTCGTACCTTTCGCAGCGGGTCGGGGATGCTTGGCGGCACCCGGCCCGCTGCCATTTCAGGGTTTGAGTGTCAACGGTGTCACTTCCGGGCGGCGCGACGCGACTCCCACGTTTCGCGGTCGGGCGCGCCGGCGTCGAGCCATGCGCGGATCTCACTCACCCGCCAGACCACGCGGCCCCCGATGCGGACGGGCGCGGGCAGCTTGCCGGCGGCGTCCCACGTTCGCACGGTGCGGACGCCGGCGCAGAGCATGACGGCCAGGCGGCGCGCATCGACCACGAGGGCCGGGCCGGTGGCGTCGGCGGGCGGGTCGGCAACAGGGGCGAGAAGGGGGAGGATGTCAGCCACGGCCGCCCCCCTTCGCGTGTTCGGGGGTGGGGATGTCGGACGCGGGCACGAGGGGCAGGCGCAGACGCTCGGCCAACTCCAGCAAGATGCGGAGCCGCTCGGCGAGCGTCAGGGTTTCCGTGAGTCGTTCCCGGATGGCTTCCGGCGACGGGATCGCGGCGAGCGGATCGTAAGGTTTGCGTGACAAGGATTGCCCTCCGAAGGATCGGACGGAGGGCATTGTTGCGGATGTGGAGAGCGCTAATCGAGGCGCTCAGGGGGCGTTTTTTCGCGCCTCTTTCGCGCCTTCCAACGAGATGAGTTTCGCGGCGTTGTCCTGTCTGATGAGTCTCCAGTTGAGGCTTTTCAGTTTCCCGTTCAGCCGGTCCTGCGCGTACTTGAACCCTTTCTTCGGGTCGTCCCAATCTACCCCATCCTTAACCGCTAGATCCTTTATCGGCAGTTCCCCGCCTGCGTCACACAGAGCATCTATCACGGCGCGTTCCTGTCCCTTCAGATCGGAGCGGGCGAACCGGCGAAGGTCGGCATACGGGTCGGCCTGTGGTTTCTCCCCTTCGCCCCCCCGGTTAACGTCGGACGAGGGCGGGAGACTCGCCGTGAAACAGTCGCAGCCATTGCGGTACATGCACAGAGTTTCCATGCGGGCTTGCCGGCCGACCCAAAGAACTGTTTTGTCGGCGTCAACGAGCCGCAGACTTCGGAAACGGGCTTCGACTTGTGGCAACAATTCGACGGGGAGTTTCGGAGCGGAGCGAGGACAAACGAGGGGCTTCGTGCCGGGGAGCGGAATGCAATCGGTGTTGAAGATCGGGTCGGAGTTCGGCACCCGCGTCGGGTCGAGCGGGCCAACGAAAACACAGTCCACCGTGTAGACGCCGAACCGCGTCAACAGGCGTTGGTATTCGTCCAGTGTTGCGGATGGCACCTGATGCTTCCCCGGTGCCGTTGCCAGTGCGTGCAACTCAAGGAAGCGGGCGAACTTCGCCGCATCTGAGGGCGCTTCAGGGGTCGGCGTGGCATCGGCCACCTGCGTTGCTCCTCCGCCTTTGATCGGGTTGGAGCGTGGATCGTGGGCGTTCAACTTGACTCTCGCCGCAGAGGTCTTCACAGCTTCACGGAGAATCGCGGATTGCAGTCTCCCCGCTGACGGGAGCTTGTCGAACTTGTTGGGCAATGACCGAAATACTTGAAGGACCGAATCCCAGTTGTCGCGGAGGGCGGTTGCTGGAACGAAGTGCTCCCACGACCCAGACCTTCCACCGGGAGCGATGCGGATGAGCAAATCAACGTCCTGCCGAATAGACCGAGCATACTCCATCGTTGCATCGTGAGCGCACGCGGCGTGAAACTCGCCATCCAAGTAAACACCGTCCCCATGTGCGATCAGATCATTCCGGACGAGGCGAACCCGCTCGGCACAGAGTTGGTAGGCTTCGTCGAGGTCCGCAAGTGCTTCGGCAGCTTGCTGCCCTGTCACGGTGAAGATAGGCGGGCGCTCGCTCACGATTCGTTCCTGCGGTGTTCCCTTACCTTCAATGGCCTTCACAGTCCCCGTCAGGATCGGATCGATTGCTGACTTCAGCCAGTGAACGAACACGCTTGCACACCCGACCAACTTCCAAGCGGCTTCGCAGCTATCGCGGAGGTCGGGAGGGAGGGAGTCGGCCGTGATCCGTGGCAACGGGTAAACGACGCAACCCGACTCCTCGGAATCGTCTGGGAGAATTGCCTTGAGTGCGTCGAGGAACGACCGAATTGCGGCGACGGCTTCGCCACGGAATTGGATGAGCGCGGGCGGTTCTGGGGGAGGGGAGTCAGTTGGGAGGAGGCTGCGCCAGAACGTCCACAGTTCCCGGACATCGTTGCTGTTGGTAATTTCGTGGTCGCGGTAAACCAGTTGCGTGCCGTCCGGAACTGCGAGGGGTGCGACGATATGTTGCTGTGGGGGCGAGAGAATCACCCGCTGGAGGTCAAATCGGTTGAGCAAATTGTCTGCATGCTGGCGGAGTTCCTCAGCTGTGCGTGGGGGCAGCGCCGCAGTCGGCGTGTTTTCAGACATGGTTCGCACTCACGGAGTCGGGCCGGACGCCGGGCGTGGGTGAGTGCGAATGCCCGCGCCCGGCGGCCGCGTCGAACCGTCCGCGGATCAAGCGGACAGCTACCCGACGCTACACCGTGACAAACCGAATTGGTGCACACAAAGTCAGTTGCTCACCGATCCGGCAGCGATGTTGCCGGCGGCGACGTTGAGTTGCTTCTTCGCGATGTTCACTTGGAGCACGGGTATCGCCAACTTGCGGACTTCGGCCAACCCTTTGATCGCCGCAATGTACCGCTTCTGCGCGGCGGAAATCGACTTCTGGTAGTACGCGCCGAGCGGCAGCGACATGCTTTCCTTGCCCGCGTAAACCGCTTCGAGGTGGTGCAGGTGTAGCCACGTTGCAACGACGCGCTCGACGAGCAGCTTTTCGAGCGGGCTCGGGTTCGGCCCCGACACTTCCGCCCGCAGTTCTTCGAGCTTCCGCAGAATGGATTCGCGGACCGCCGGGTTCTTGCCGGCGTAGGTCGTCACCAGTTTCCGGACCGCCTCACGAGCCACGTTGCCCCCGAACAGGTCCGCCGTACCGGGCCGGGCGAGCAGGAGTTTCACCTCGTCCAAGGCGGCAGCGTTCCCACTCTCGGCTTTGCGGATGGTTGCGTTGATCTCAGAGACAGGACGGTCCCACCCGGTGGGGTTGGCGACGGTAGCGGGCGACTTCTTCGGGGCGGTATCAGGCACGGCGTTTCCTCCACGGTCCGCGGTGGTGTCGGTGGAACCCGGCCGCGACCAGGGCGGCGGCGACGAGGGTGTCTGCCAGCTCGTCCAGTGGGTCGAGGTGCGCGTCGAGGGCGGCGAGTTCGTCCCGCTCCTGGCGGTGGCGTTCCGCGGTGGCGGCGGTCTGGGCGCTGGTCGCGGCTTCGAGTTGGGCACACAGTTCAGCCACGCGACCGGTCCCGACGTACCGCTTCACGACGCGGCCGCCGACCCGCTCGGCCGTGTAGTAGTATGACCCGCTCCCGCGTTGTTCCCACCCCACGGCACGCCCCCTCGAATGCCTCCATTCTACCTTGTGCAACGCTTTCGCGCTTGCCCCGCTCACTGCCCCGCCGGGCGCGCGATTGGCATGCGCGGCGGGGCGGTGTCCCACATCAGTTTCACTTCTGCCGGAGTCAGCCCGAACGCCGCGTTGACCACGTCCGAAACTTGCCGTTCGAGCTGCTCGGCTTCGAGTGCGAGCGTGCGACGGGGAAGCACCGACTTCGCATGTTCGTCCTTGAGTCGCTTCAGGTCCGCGACGCCGAGCCCCTTCTTGCCGGCCTTCTTCACTTCCGCGGCGAAGGCGTCGGCGTCCAGGGCGGCAACGGACTGGAGCTTCTGCGTCGGCTTCTCGACCCCGAACTCGCTCCGCAGCCAGTCCAGCACCGCGGCACACCCGGCCTGCTGCTCACCGGCCAGTTCGATGAGCCGCCCGACCGCAGCTTCGACGGCCAAGCGCTGGTCGTCGGTCGGATTCGGGATCGGGACCGTCTGAACGAACTCTCGGATGAAGCGCAACGCCTCGTCTTTCCCGTGTTGCGCATTCCGCCAACAGTAAGCCCACACCACGGGGGAGTTCATCACAGCGAGTACCCACAGGTCTTCCGTCGGCAGGATGTAGACCGTGTTGTTGATGAGCAGCCCCCGAGCGTCGATGTTCCAATCCGCTCGCCAAGTGATTTCCGGATAGATCAGTTTCCGTTTGTCGAATGCATCCCAATACGCGCAACTTCGGAGTTCCCACCAGTATTCACCTTGATCTTGTCGGCTCGTCAGCGATGCCCGGTATTGGTTGAGGTGTCCGTGAATCGCGGGGTATGTTTCCCGGAACGTGGCTTCAGCTTCGGCGTCTGAAACGCTCTTTGACCACGGCCATTCGTGGCTTCCGCTCGACTTCATCTCGATCATCCAGAGTCCCGACCACTCCGCACGCCAACGTGCGTTGTCTTGCCCTCGCAGATACGGCTTAAGCAGCACTGCGGATCTTGGATCGGCTACAACCAACTTCTCTTTCGTCGGCGTGTCGATCAAGTACGCCTCGTTGAACCCGGTCTTGATACCGGACAGAGGGCCAACCCCGGCGAACTCTTTCAGCGGCACGCCGACCGCTCGTAGCTTCTCCATCAGAGCGGCGATGCCCGGCGGTTCGAGGTTCCACGGCTCCGCTCCCAGCCGGGACCGCGGTACCGCGACGCCCTCGTCCGCGATCTGTTGGGAAAGGTCATCGACCCGCGTTTGCTCCCGCGGCAGGATGCACACGCGAACCGTTTCCGGTGCCGGCTCCGTGTTCGGCTTGCGGGCGGTGAGGATGCACGGGAACACGTCGGCGTCGGGGAACACTTGCTTGTTGTGCCCGAGATCGACCACCGACTCGACCCACGCCGCTTCCCCGTACAGTTTCCGCAGTGGCTCGCCGTACCCCGCTTTCATCCACTTGTTCGTGACGATGTACCCGAGCCGCCCGCCCGGTCGGAGGATGTTCAGCCCCAACTCGTAGAAGTAGACGTACAGGTCCGCCACCCCGTCATACGCCTTGTAGTGCTTCTGCAGGTACGGCTTGTCGGCGCTGAACCACTCTTGGCGGACGTACGGCGGGTTGGCAATGACCACGTCGAACCCGCCGGCCGCGAAGACGTCCGGGAACCGCGTGCGCCACGCCTCCAGCGGCGACGGCTCCGCGGTCACGCTGTTCCCCTGGACGATGTTCGCGTCCAGGGCGGTGAGCTTCTTCCCCTTCGCCGCGGTCTTGATCCAGCACGACAGCCGGGCGATTTCCACCGCCTCGCCGTTCAGGTCCATCCCGAACAGGTTCTTCGTGAGGATCGTCTGGTCCGCGTCGAACAGGGTCGGTTGCCCGCCGCGGAGTTCGGTGAGCCGTGCGTTGGCGTCCCGGTACTCGGCGAACAACTGCTCGAACGCTTCGATGAGGAACGCGCCGCTCCCGCACGACGGGTCGACGAGCCGCACCGTTTGCAGTTCGTCAACCCACGCCTCCCAGAACCGGATGAGGGCGTCCGTCTGGGGTTGGTTGAGTTTGTCGAGGTCGTAGGTTTGCGGGTCTTCGAGGGCGGTCTTCGCAGTCTTCACGGCCGCCGCTTGGTGCCGCGCCCGGAGTGCTCCCAGACGGTCGCCAAGCACCGGCCCGAGCGTTTCGCGGACGATGTACCGCGTCACAAATGCGGGCGTGTAGAACGCCCCTTCCTTCTTCCGCTTCGACGGCCCGGCGTCGGCGGGAGCCGCCGCGGTTGCCGGGCTCGCGATCTCCCGGTGCATCTCTTCGAGGTCAGAAATCGACTGCTCGAAGATGTGTCCGAGAATCTCCACGTCGATGAGCTTCGCCGCGTCGGTGGCGTCGTGCCCGTATTCGTAATCGGCCAGCTTCTTGAACCCCTCGCACACGGGATCGGGAACGGTCAACCCGTCAACGAACGGGTCCGGGGCGAACAGCCCGCCGTTGTAGGCGTCCACCTTCAGCGCCGGGTTGCCAACGTCCACGGATCGGAACAGCGCCTTGAAGCTGTCCCAGACCGGGCGCGGGTTGAACGCATCGGTGTGGGTGTACGCCCGCTCGATGATCTGCGCCGGCAGCAGTTCGCGGTCCTCGCAGAACGCCACGAACAGAACGCGGTCGAGGATCTTCTGCGTCGCGGCGAGCAGTTGGCGCGTGTCGCGGCCGGGGTTGTGGTCGCGGATCGCGTGGAAGGTCTTGCGGCGCAGGTCGCGGTACTCACGGTAGAAGCCGACCGTCAGTTCGCGGCCGACGGTCCGGGACTCGGTGAACAGCGAGTCGAGGTGGTTCTTACCCCCCGCTCCGGCCACCCGCTCGGCGCCGAGCAGGAATACGAACCGGCGGTACTCGTCATCGCTGTCCGCAAGTTTCGCCGTCTCGAACCGCTCGTAGTGGGCGGTGTCCTGCCGCTTGTAATAGAGGCGGGTTTCCTTCAAGTTGGTGACGAGGTACCAGTCGATTTTCATCTGCAGCGCGTACAGCGCGGCCTGCGTGACGGCGGAGTGCTTCCGGCTCCCGAACGGGCGGTCGAGCGGGTCACGCGGGCCTTTCCCCTCCAGCACGGCAACGAACGTGTCCCCCTTCGTGGAGAACCGGCCCAACCCCGCGTCGGCGAACTTGCCGTCCACCTCGATGAACGCCTCCCGCTTCAGCGTGTGCGGATCGGCCGGCGCACCGGCGTAGCCGAGCGCGGCCTCGAAGACGTGCGCGATAAAGTTGGGCAGTAGTTCGGTTTCCTTCTTGGCGTCGAGTTTCTTGGACCCCAGTTGTGTCGCCCACTCCCGCACCTTTGCGCGTGCGGCACCGGCCGCGGGCGAGAGCTGGAACCCCTTCAGCCCGGCACGAATGGCGGCCGGGTGAAACAATGGCTTACCTTCGGTGGGCATGGGCACGCCTGCGTGACGGTTGGGAAGCGGCCAGCGTACCCGGTGGCGGTTGGAATGTCACGTCCGGGACAAGATGTAAATATCAAAATCGTCACGAACTAGACAAAAAAGCCGGCCGGGAACACACCCTGACCGGCCAGCCTAGGGGGATCAATTCTCGTTGAGGAGTGTTGAACATTCACGATGGCGTCGGGTTAGTCTCCAACCTCGCCATTCTCAGAACTGTTCATCGAGAGTGATTTCCAGCTTTCCCGCAGGATCAATTCCCTCGTTGTCACCGACCGAGAACTTCAGTTGGTGGACGATTTCACGGAGCTTCCGCTCTCGGATATATCTCTTTTCATTTGGATCCCATGCTTTGCGAAATATTGCCCGCAGTTCATTTGGTATGATGTCGGTTTCGCCGAGAATCAGCGTAGCTGGTAACGCTTCTTCTGGCAATTGAGCAGTGCCCGTGTAAGCGACCGCTGCAACTACGTTCATCAGGTATTCCAAACTCATGACGATGTCGTATTCACTAATGCTTTTTGGCGACAATGATCTCGCAATACGCTGAGGCATCCGATCAAAGGTGAGAAGCGCGACCTTATGACCATAATTTGGGCCGATCGCTTTGTTTTTCTGTCTCTGGTTAAGAATGGTCAGATAGGCCAAAACATCATGACGGACCAGCAATTCAAATTTATCCTGCGGCATGGTCTTAACGTTTCGCTTCCCAAGACACCAAGTGGTAAATATCTTCTCCCAAAGTTCGTGAGTGTTATCCACTTCAGATGGAATGGTTTCCGTTGTCACTCCAAGTTCTTCCTTGAGGAACTCAATCGTGTTTTCGGTTTCGTCAATCCTCCCGATCACTTGCTGCACTGCTTCCTCCATTGTTCCCCCATGTAGCCTAGTCCATCTGTAGAAAACCTCAATGAGGGTTGGGACGGCTCTGAAGGCAGATTCCAATACCTCAGGCGAGAGGGTTTGAAGTTGGTTGGACCATTCGAGGAGAACTGGGCCTTTCAGGTGAGCGATCAACTCCTCGACATACATCCGCCAAGTGCGGAGCTGACAGCCGAGTGACACAGCAGCCTGTAGAGTCCGCAGAACAGGACGAGTAGATGTTGGTGAGTATAGTTCCGCAAGGCATCGAATGAGAAGTGAGGTGTCCAAGTAAAGGATCTCGCCCCCCAGGATTTTGTGACAAGCTCGCTGAATGTCTGGGGTCACCTCCATAAACGCATGGATCATAAACAAATCTGCCTTGGCTCGTAAGTATCGCTGAGTTTCCTCTTCTGACGAGTTGAGTGTGCGGTTCAACGCGGCGGGTAAAAGATCATAAACAATCTCCTCATCCGACGTCTTGGCGATCTTCGGGTCCGGATGCTCTACCATGTAGCGCTTGACGAGGCGCTCGGCGTTGTAGATTGTAAGCTGGTGATGCGATGGATCAGCGAACATTCGACCTTGCTCTCGCATATACCAAAAGACGCAATCGTGGCCGAGCTGAATCAATTTGTCGACGGGGTACTCGCCCTCGATTTCTTTCTCCTCGGCTATCTCGACAATGGCGTCCCGCAATTTTCCTCGGAACTCGACATCTCGCTCCTTAGTTGCACTTATGTTTGCGGCGAGTTTGCCTCGGAACGGATCGGCAATCACCCACCCCCCAACCTTCGTGTTGTTGTGGATAATCCCCCGCTTTTCTAATTGCGCCAACCGAGCGGCGACTAGTTCCCCCACTCGGGGTGCGTGCTTTTCGGGAAACATCGATCGAACAGTCTCGGTGATGGCGCCAGCGTGGTATCCTTTCTTCTCGGGGTCCGAGTCTCGAAGAGCGTAGAACACTAACGCGTCGAAGACGCCATGAGTGATGTTGCTCCCCCGTTTGCGGTCAAGATTCACCGCTTCGAGATAGTGAACGGCTACCCGTTCTTCTTGATCGGTCAAGACTGCGTTGTAGAGCCGGTTTGGATCAAGTTCCTTCAGAATTGGTGAGAGCACGGCATTCGCATAATCATCACATATCTTAGACCGACGATGGCTATCGTGCTCTCGCTGAATCAACCATGTTGCATCACGGACAGTCAATGTAACGCGTTTTGCCCGAAGCTCATTAATTGTTTTGTCCAGTTTGATGCCAATCACCGCGGAGGTGCAGTACACTAATTCCCTTGGCAATTTGTTTTTCAACTTCTCGATCGTGGCGAGAACCTTCCTCCGTGCACCAGCGGCCGGTGACACACAGCTCTGAACAACTAGATTTAATTCTCCAGTGGCATCGGCGATAAGTCTCGCATCCATCCCCCCATCCTTCTTACCACCAAGGCCAGCAAGTTCCGGGTAATCGTCAACCAAGAAGGCGTTCGCGAATTTTTCAAATGTGTCCGCGTGGTCCTCGGTCGTCTGTCGCATGGCTAGTTCTAATCGAGACATCAATGATCCCCGAAGAAGACTTGTGAGCTGAGTCTAGCCGCCGCTCGCCAGCATCGCACTCCACGGACGATTTTGCGTGGCGACCCATGCGACCGCTGGTTGGATTACGTACAGTCTTCGACGAGGCAATCTCCCCCGAGAGTGCAGTGGTAGCTGGGGGCTTGAACGTCACTTTCCACAAGGCCCCCCGGCGGTATCTACCAGCGCCCGGATCGCGGCGCGGATGGGTTCGGGGAGTGTCGGCCATGCGGCCACGAGCGCAGCCAGTTCCGCGTCAGGGATGCCCCCTTCACTGGGGGCACTACGCCCGGCACTACGCCCGGCGGCGTCGATCGGCGTAAGTTGTTGGTTAGGTTTGGAGTTGCGACCGCGCCCCGTGCGACTCTTAATCAGCGGGTCGTCGGTTCGAGCCCGACAGGGGCCACTTGAAGTAAGTCCTTTCGCCGAAGCAGTTTCTGCTTACCCCGGGGTGCCCCGGGCGCGGCTTCCGAACGATGCGAAGTGTGGAATCGTTCCACACTTCGCCCGGAGGAACCGCGGCCATGTCCGTTCAGCGTAAGCACACCCCCTCGTACCTTCTCCACCGCCAGTCCGGTCGCGCCCGAGCCGTCTGGACCGACCTCACCGGGACCCGGCAGCAGAAGCTGCTCCCCGGGCCGTTCGGGTCCGAAGAGTCGCGGGCCGCGTTCGCGCGCCTCCAGCTCGAAATCGTCACGTCACCGGTCCACCTCCCGGCCGCCCACACCACCCGCGGCGTGTCCCTCAACGAGGTGCTCCTCGCCTTCCTGTCGCACGCGGAGCGGCACTACCGGGACCCAGACGGCAACCTCACGACCGAGCACCGGGAGTACAAGCGGGTCGCGCGCCACCTCCGCGAACTGTACGGTCAGGCCCCCGCCGCCGAGTTCGGACCGCTCGCACTCAAGGCCGTCCGCCAGCGGTTCGTTGACGCCGGGTGGTCCCGCGGGGTCGTCAACCAGCGCGTCGGCCGCGTGCGCCGGATCCTCAAGTGGGCGGTGGCCGAGGAGTTGGTTCCCCCGGCGGTGTTCCACGGACTGGCCGCCGTCGCCGGGCTGCAACGGGGGCGGACGCCGGCACGAGAAACGGACCCGGTCCGACCGGTGGGGGATGACGTGGTCGCGGCGACGCTGCCCCACCTGACCCCGCACGTCCGCGCAATCGTCGAGTTGCTGTTCCACACGGGCATGCGGCCGGCCGAAGCGTGCGGCATGACCCTGAACCAGATCGAGCGCGGGACCGTCTGGGTCTACCGGCCGCGGCGGCACAAGACCGCGCACCACGGGAAGGGCCGCGTCGTCCCGCTCGGGCCGAACGCCCGCGCGGTCCTCGCGGCGTTCCTGGCGGGCCGCGTTTTGGAACCCGACGAGCCGATCTTTTCGCCGGCCCGGTGCCGCGAAGAGCGGTACGCCGCGATGCGCAAAGGCCGCAGGAGCAAGGTCCAGCCGTCCCAGGTGTCGCGGCGGAAGGCCGACGCCGAGCGCACGCCGACCGACCGCTACGCCCCCGGCGCGATCTCGCACGCGGTCGCGGCGGCGTGCGGGCGGGCGTTCCCGCCGCCCGCGCCGCTGGCCAAGCGGCGGGACGAGACGGCGGCGGCCTGGAAGGCCCGGCTCACCGCCGGGGAGCGCACGCGACTCCGGGCCTGGGAGCGTGAGCACCGGTGGCACCCGTACCAACTGCGGCACACGTTCGCGACGAAGGTGCGCAAGGCGCACGGACTGGAGGCCGCCCAGGTGCTCCTCGGCCACGCCCGCGCGGACGTGACCCAGGTGTACGCCGAGCGCAACGAGGAACTCGCGGCCGCGGTCGCAGCGAAGATCGGCTGAGGCCCGACTTCGGGGCCGGCCGCCCGGGTCACTGGCGGCCGCCCCCCCTCAAAAACTGACATCTGCCACAGGCTCGTAACACCACCCCACCGTTCGGGAGCGTCGCGACTCGGAGCTTACTCGCTCGGGTGAGTGGCCGCTTCGGGCAGTCGCTCTCGGTCGCCACGGCCCTCGCGCAGGCCGAATCCACACGCGACCGCACCGGGCACCGCCCACGATGCCCCCGAACGTGTGCGGTGTCGCCCGGCCTGTCGCTGTCCCAATTTGCGCAGAAACCGGGGCCGGCAGAACACCCCCCGTAAGGCCCTCGCGCCCAAGCTCGTGTAGGGCAGGATGCGGCCCACAGGCCCCTGTACGAGCCGGTCCTGACCATAGGAAGGTGAGCCCCCTACTTCCCCTCAGAAATCCGCCGCGCGCAGGTGGACTTGGTCACCCCCGTCCGGTGCGCAATGTCACGGTAAGAGTGCCCCCGCCCGTAGAGAGAAAGGACCACCGGCCGGAGGGGCTCGGCCCGCGGCCCGTACCCCCCTGGCCGACGCCGGGGTCGCCCCCTTACGTAATCGGGCTGGAGCCCGAGCCGGACCCGGTCACTCGCGACTCGGTCGCTGCCGGCGTCCGGGTGGAGCAGGGTGTACACCCCCACGCTTTCCAACTCGTGCCGGAGCCGGTTGAATTCCACCACGGTGGGCTCCCGCCCGTTCCCTTGTTTGAAGGCACCTCTTCGGACGAGCCGGTCCGTGGACTCGCAGACCAGGACCGAGGCGGTGCGAGGCGCCAGCCGGACGGCGCCCTCGAGCCAGCCGACGTTCTGCCCCGAGACGGCCCGCGCGTACATCCCCTCGACGACCCTCCCCCGCCGCCCTGCCTCCCCGACGAGCCGCCCGACCCGGTTCATCAGCGTCCCGGCCGCGTCCTGCTCGCGCTTCGACAAGCGGGCGACCAAGACGACCCGGCTCCCGGCGGGCAGGTCCCCGGCCCAGTCGATGCCGTACGTGCTCGCGACCCCGGGCCGGAGCCTCACCGCGGCGCTCTCGATCACACTCTCCCCGTCTTCGTCTTCGTCAGTTTCCATGCTCGTGCATCCGAGGGGCGCCAAATCAGCCTTGCATGAGGCTTCTGAAGGCTAAATCAGCGGTCTCACCAGGGCCCTAAAAATGCTGGCGAATCAACGACAACCTAGCCTTGCGGATTGGTTGGTCAGGAGTCCGAGTCGGGTCCCCGCACTGCCCCAAGAAGCCATCCCACAGACCGCCCCGGCGGGTTCCAGCCCGGCCGGGGCGTCGTCTGGGACCACCTGCCGCACGTGATTCCCCCAACCGCTTCGGGCGCCGGAAGGGCCGCACGCGTCCCGTCCGGCGACCCCGCACCCTCAGTCAGTCCGGGCCCGTGGCCGATCGGCCGGGCGCTCACCCGACCGGGCGGCCGCGCGACACGGACCCCTGCGGCGTGCGGCCCTGCAGGTCACGATACCGCCCCGTCGGCGGGAAAACCGTTCACGTCCGCCGTGGTAGCAGGGACAACACGACGGAGGCGGCGACGAGTGCCGCCGAGCGGCCGGGGCCTGCGGGCCGGACTGGCGATCACCCCGCGCCACAGGCGCACGGAGGGCCGGACCCGGGGTCGCCCAAGGTGGAGTTGCGAGACGGGACCGCGGGTCGGCACGCACCGCACCGCATGATCGCGGAGGTGGTCGCCAGCGGCGGTGAGGACGTGTTCATCGAGGTCAGGGGGACCCCGTCCCCGGCCAGGAAGCTGAGGCTCGGCGGCGGGCCGGACTGCTCGGATGAGTGGGTCGTCCTGACCGCGGACGCCGGCAACCGGAACGGCGGCGGTGACGGGACGGCGACCGCCTTCCTCGCGGCCGGGAGCCCCGTCCGGGTGTGGGACAGCGGCGACGTCGACGGGGCGACCGGGCGGCGGCTGATGGTCCCCGCGAGCCCCCCCCGACCGGGGGTGACGACCGACCCGGCACCAGGTGAAGATTCCGGCCGGCGGCCGGCCCCGGAAGGGGCCGGTGCGTTCGGGGCACAAACCCGCGCTCCACATGGGGCGGGGTAGCGGCGGTGCGCCGGCGGCCGTGGGCCGCGCACGAGCCCCAACACACACTCCAGTCTCGACCCGGGCCGGCCAGCCCTTGCCCGCGACGCCCGAACCCGCCTCCCTGTGCGTGGGGGCGATTCCGCGAGCCGGGTGCCGCACCCGGCTCGCGGGAGGTCGGTTCCCGACCTCAGCCGCGAGAACACCGTCGTGGCGAACGGCTGGCTCGAACGTGACGAAGTGGACGCGCGTCCAGACGCGGCCGACGGGCAAGGGGGCCGCCGGATCCAGAAGACGAGCCCGGGGCCGCCGGCCGGGTCCCGCGTACACGCCGGCCAGCCCACCGCCGGGCCGATTGCCGGGGTTCGGAGCAACTGGGTCGGTGGGAGGTCGCGGTGGGGTGCGGGCAGGTCTGGAGTGGGTCCTGAACACGCTTTCCCCCTATGGAACACTTTCCCCCTTGGAACACGAGCATGGAATCCGACTCGGCAGACGGCGAGCAGGGCGGCGAGTCGCTCCCGGCGACAGGTTCCCGAATCCGCTTGAACCTGTGCGCCAGTCGTTCAATAATGTCCCCGCGTTTCGAACCGCACGCACGACGCTCCCCGCAACGAGCCGCACATGAAGTTTCCGCTCGGAAAGATGTCGGTCGGTGACGTACTGGACCGCGGCCTGAAGCTCCTCTTCGCCCGCCTGCCGGTCTTCTACGTCATCAACCTCGTGGTCCTGGCCCCCGTCATCGCCCTGTCCCTCGCCATACCGTTCTTCGTCGACGTCGCGCGCCCCGAGGCGGCCGCCGGCTTTATGGCGTTCGGGCTGGCGGCGGTCCTGTGCCTGGTCGTCCTCCAGCCGATCGGGACCGCCGCGATCCTGCACATCATCATGCAGGAGTACCGGGGGAAAAGTGCGTCGATCGGCGACGCGATCTCGTTCGCATTCACCCGTTTCGGCGCCCTCCTCGGGACGTCGATCCTGGTCGGCCTCCTCGTCATGGTCGGGTTCGTCTGCTGCATCATCCCGGGCGTCTACCTGTACGTCTCGTACATCTTCGTCGCCCAGGTGGTCGTGCTGGAGAAGCTGAGCGGCGGGGCGGCGCTGAGCCGGTGCCAGAAGCTCATCGAGGGCCACCGGGGCCGGGTGTTCGGGGTGATCCTGCTGGTGGGGATCGGCGGCAAGCTGGTCGAGGCGGGGGTCGACCAGGGGCTCCATGCGGTCCTGCCGCCGGTGACGGTGGTCGCCGCGGCCGACGGCCCCCGCGCCGAGGTGAACGTGCCCAACTACGTCGTCGACACCCTCGTGAGCGGGCTCGTCACGATCCTGTTCTCCACGTACGCGGCCGTCTGCACCACCCTGCTCTACCTCGACGTCCGCATCCGGAAGGAAGGGTTCGACCTCGAGCTGGCGGCCGGCGGGGACGAGCCGCCCGAGCCCCGCGACGCGGAGGACCGGTGGTGACGCGACTCCGGCCCTGGGGGGCCGCTCTCGTTGCGGCCGGGACCGGCCCCGGGGCGGCCGGGGCGGCCGCGCCCCCGGCCCCGACGCCGGACGGCGTCCGGCGGACGCTCGCGGGGGTGTTCGAGCGCCCCGAGTTCCGGCCCCGCGGGACCGGCGGGGGCGGCGCGCTGCTCGAGGCGCTCCGCGACTTCTTCGCGTGGCTCGGCGGGCTGCACGCGGCGGCCCCCGCCCTGTTCTGGGTCCTCCTGCTGGGCTGCGTCGCCGCGCTGGTGCTCCTGGTGGGGCTGATCGTGTGGCAGGTCGCCCGCGCCCTCGGGCCGGGGGCCGAGGCGCGGCGGGCGGAGGCCGAGACGCGGCGGCGGGGGCTCGCGGCCGACCACCGCCGCGAGGCCGGGCGGCTCGCCGGGGCGGGCGAGTACGCCGAGGCGGTCCGCCACCTGTTCCTCTCGCTGATCTACCGCCTCGACGAGTCCGGGCGGGTCAGTTTAAACAAGGCGTACACCAACCACGAGTACCTCGAACTGCTGGGCGACCGCTTGCCGTCGCCGGGCGACCTCGCGATCATCGTGGGTACGCTCGACGACTGCTGGTACGGGCGGCGGGCCTGCCGCCCCCAGGAGTACGAGGCCTGCCTCGCGGTCTACGAGCGGCACGCCGCCCCCTGACGCCGTCGCCCGCAGGTGCGCATGTTGGACAGCTCCGGCCCCCCCACCGACGACGCCGCCACCGCACCGGGCTCGCGGCTCTGGTGGGCGGTCCCGGCCGCCGCCACGCTCCTCCTGGGGCTGTTCGGGCTGCTGTTCGGCCGCGGCCCCGAGACGGTCGACCGGGGCACGAGCTACGACGCCTCCGACCGCGGGTTCCGGGCCGCGTACCTCCTGCTCGACGAACTCGACTACCCGGTCGAGCGGTCGCGGCGGGCGGCCGGCGGCGACGTCCGCTGGGTGCTGCACCCGACCCGGCTGGACGACAAGGCCGCGGCCGAGCTCGACGCCTGGGTGAAGCGCGGCGGGGTCCTGCTGCTGGCGGTAACGGACGCGGGGGACGCCCGCCGCGTTGGACTGGCCGTCGCGGTCTCCGGGGACTGGGAGCCGGCCGCCGGGACGGGCGCGAGCCTGCCGGGCGGCGAGGCGCTCTCGGTGCAGACCGACGGCACGACGGTCGCCGGGCCGCCGGGCGGCCGCACCTGGGGGGCCGTCGACGGCGGCCCCCTCGTCACCGTCTACTCGCGCGAGCGGGGGGAAATCTGGCTGCTCCACCGGCCGGACCTGCTGACCAACGCGAACCTCCGCGCGGGCACCGACAACGGACTGCTCGCCTGCCGGCTGGCGTCCGCCATGCTCCGCGAGCGCCCCGGGGGGCGGCTGGCGTTCGACGAGTTCACCCACGGCCTCCGGGACCGGCCGGACGTGGTCGAGCTCCTCTTCCGCCCGCCCATGACGGCGGTGACGGTCGAACTCGCCCTGGTGGCCGCGCTGGCCCTGTGGCACTTCGGGAGCCGCTTCGGGCCGGTCCGCCCCGCGCCGCTGCCGCCCCGGCGGTCGAAGGAAGAGTTCCTCGACGCGATGGCGGAGCTCCTGGCCCGCAAGGGGGACCGGGCCGAGGCGTTCCGCACCGTCCGCGACGACCTGCTCCGCCGCCTGGAGGCGGACCTCGGGCTCTCGGCCGGGACCCCGCCCGCCCTCGTGGCCGACGAGGCGGCGCGGCGGCGCGGGGCCGACGCCGCCGCCCTGCTACGCCTGCTCACGGCCGGGGCCCCGCCGCAGGGGCGCGGGGCCCCGGCCCTCCTCGACGCCATGAACCAGTTGGAGACCACCGCGGATGAATGCTTCCAGTCCCGCCCCCGGCCTCGCTAGCCTGTACGCGGCCGCCCGGCGGGAGATCGCCAAGGTGATCGTCGGGCACGACGAGCTCGTCGAGCAGGTCCTCGTCTCGCTGTTCGCGGGCGGCCACGTCCTGATCGAGGGCGCGCCCGGCACCGCGAAGACGCTCCTGGTGCGGGTCGTCGCCCGGCTGTTCGCCTGCGAGTTCAAGCGGATCCAGTTCACCCCGGACCTCATGCCCGCCGACGTCACCGGGACGAGCGTGTTCGACCCCCGCGACCAGTCGTTCCGGTTCCGCCGCGGGCCGGTGTTCTCGCAGTTCCTCCTCACCGACGAGATCAACCGGGCCCCGCCGAAGACCCAGGCCGCGCTGCTGGAGGCCATGCAGGAGCGGCAGGTCACGGCCGACGGCGTCACGCACCCGCTCCCCGCGGTGTTCACGGTGTTCGCCACCCAGAACCCGATCGAGCAGGAGGGGACGTACCCGCTGCCCGAGGCCCAGCTCGACCGGTTCATGATGAAGGTGCTGGCCGCGTACCCCGCCGAGGCCGAGGAGGTCGAGATCCTCCGGGTCCACCAGCAGGGGGCGCGGGTCGAGGACCTGGAGCGGTTCGGGCTCGAGCGGGTCGGCGGGGAGGCGGAGCTGCTCGACGCGCAGCGGGAGATCCGCGGCCGCACCATCCGCGACGAGCTGCTCGGGTACATCGCGCGGGTCGTGCGGGCGACGCGGCAGAACCTCAAGGTGGAGTGCGGCGCGAGCCCCCGCTCGGGGCTGATGGCGCTGGCCGCCGCCAAGACCCGGGCCGCCCTGCACGGCCGGCCGCACGTCCTGCCCGACGACATCAAGGCGGTCGCCAAGCCCGTCCTGCGGCACCGGCTGATCCTGAAGCCCGGGGCCGAGGTGGACGGGTTCACGCCGGACGACGTGCTCGACGAGATCCTCGCCCGGGTGGAGATCCCCCGATGACCGCGGTCCCTTCCCGGCGGCTGGTGGCGGCGGCCGGGGCCCTCGCCGCCGGCTCGCTGGCGGTGCTGGTGCTCCCCGGCGCCTGGCCCGTGCTGCTCTGCGCGAACCTCGCGCTCGCGCTCGCCGCCGCCGCGGACCTGGTCGTCACCCCGCGGCCGTCCGCCCTCGGGGCCTCGCGGGAGGTGCCGGGGCGGGTGGCCGCGCGGGAGGAGCACCGGGTCGCGCTCCGGGTGCGGAACGCGTCCCGGGTCCGGCTCCGGGTCCGCGTGCGCGACGGCGCGCCGGAGGGGCTGAGCGGCGGCGACGCCGAGCACGGCGGGCCGGTCGCGGCGCGGGGCGAGGCCGTCTGGGAGTACGCCGCCGTGCCGGCGGCGCGGGGGCGGTTCGAGTGGGGGCCGATCTCCCTCCGCTACCACTCGGTGCTGGGCCTGTGGGAGCGCGGGCGGGAGGTCCCCGCCGGGGGCGAGCTCCGCGTGTACCCGAGCCTCGCCGCGCTCGAGCGGTACCACCTGCTGGCGCGGTCCGACCGGCTGGCCGCGATGGGCGTCCGCCGCGTGCGGGCCCGGGGCGGCTCGACCGACTTCGAGTCGCTCCGGGAGTACGCCCCCGGCGACGACGTCCGCCAGCTCGACTGGATGGCCACCGCCCGGCGGGGGCTCCTGATCGTGCGGAACCGCGAGGCCGAGCGGAACCAGACCGTCCTGCTCCTGGTCGACTGCGGGCGGCTGATGACCGCGGTCGAGGGCGGGGCGTCGAAGCTCGACCACGCGGTGGACGCGGCCCTGCTGCTGGCGCACGTGGCCCTCGCCCGCGGCGACCGGGTCGGGCTCTGCACCTTCTCCGGGCGGGTCCACTCGTGGCTGGTCCCGCGGGGGACCGCCGCCCAGGGCAAGCTCATCGCCGACGCCCTGTTCGACCTCCGGGCCGACCTCACCGAGTCGGACCACGGCCGGTGCCTGAGGTTCCTCGCGTCCCGGTACCCGAAGCGCTCGCTCCTGGTGGTGCTGACCGACTTCGTGGACGCGACGACGGGGGCGGCGATGGTGGCCCACGTGGGGCTCGCGGCCCGCCGGCACGTGGTCCTCTTCGCGGCCCTCAAGGACGCCTTCCTGGAGGCGGCCGCGCGGGCGGTCCCGGCGACCGAACTCGCCGCGTTCCGCAAGGCCGCGGCGGTGGACCTGCTGCGGGACCGGCGCGAGGTGCTGGAGCGGATCCGCCGCGCCGGGGGGGTCGTCGTCGACGCGGAGCCGGGCGCGATCACCCCGCCGGTGATCAACGGCTACCTGGGGGTCATGTTCGGCGGGCTGCTCTGAGCGGGCGCGGCCCCGCCCCGGCCGGCGAGGGCGGCGTACAGGGCGAGCAGGGCGCCGCTGCCCGCGGCCACCGACCAGCGGGTCGCCGCGCCGAAGTGGGGGGTCACGAACGCCTCGATGAGCCCCGCCGCGACGAGCAGCAGCACCGCCCCGGCGAGCAGCCCGAACGCGTCGCCGGCGGCGGCCCGGTAGGCGTCGCCCCGGGCGAGCCGGCCCGGGGCGAGCAGCGCCCACCCGAGCCGCAGCCCGCCCGCCGTCGCGATGCAGATCGCGGACAGTTCCAGCACCCCGTGGGCGAGGACCAGCGAGTAGAAGTCGACGAAGTAGCCGCCGTTCCAGACGAGGCCGGAGAGCGTCCCGAGCATCCGCCCGTTGTAGACCAGGAGCAGCAGCCCGAGCACGCACCCGGCGGCCCCGAGGGCGAACCCGAGCACCGCGACCTTGACGTTGTTGCCGATGATCTGGGCGGCCACGAGGGGGCTGGCCGAGACGTCGAACGTGAAGTTCCCCCGGTACTCCCCCTGCTGCTTCTCCAGCCGCAGGTTCTCGTACTCGACGGCGTCCTCGTCGAACAGCGAGTACGCCAGCTCGGGGTCCCGCACCACCGCCAGCCCCGAGGCCGCGGTCGCGAGCACGAACACGAGCGCCGCGGCGGCCACCGCGGTCAGGTTGCGGCGCAGCACCCGGGCGAACCCGGAGGCCGCGAACCGGAGCGGCGCCCGAAGGGCCGGGCGGCGGCCCGAGTAGACGCGGCCGTGCGCCCGCACCGCCAGCGCGTTCAGGTGGTGCACCGTGGTCGCGTCCCCGCCCCCGGCGCGGGCCTGCGACAGGTCGATCGTCACCTGCCGGTAGAGCTTGCACAGGCGCTTCACCTGGTCCACGCTGAGGGCGCGGAGCCCGCGCCGGTCGGCGGCGTCGAGCAGCGCGGCGAGTTCGTCCCAGCGGCTGCGGCGGTCGCGGTCGATGGTCGGCTCCGGGGTCGGGGGCAGGGGGCCGGGGTCGGGAAATTCTATCACGCCGCGGGGGGACCGGGATGAAGTGGACCGACGAAACGCGGATCGAGACGCCGGAGCAGGTCGGCCTCGACATGGAACTGGCCGGGCTGGGGTCGCGGTTCCTGGCGCAACTGGTCGACTCGCTGTGGAAGGTGCTCGTCACGGCGGGCCTGGCCCTCGTCGGGTTCGTGGCCCTCGGGCTGCTGGGGCTGGAGTCGGTGTTCAAGGACCTGGCCGGGGCCGTGCTTGCCGCGGTGGTGGCCCTCGTGTACGCGGTGTGGCTGGCCTACGGCGTCGTCTTCGAGCTGCGCGGCAACGGGCAGACGCCGGGCAAGCGGGCCGCCGGCATCCGCGTCGTCCGGGCCAACGGCGCCCCGGTCGACTTCCAGGCCGTCTGCGTCCGGAACCTGCTGGCCGCCGCCGACTTCCTCCCGGTCGGCTACCTGCTCGGCGCGGTCCTGGTCCTCCTGACGGAGAAGCGGCAGCGGCTCGGCGACGTGGCCGCGGGCACCATCGTGGTCCGGGAGCGGGCCGACCCGTCCGCCCCCGAGCCGATCGACGAACTGACCGCGCACGCCACGCCGGACTACGCGTTCACGCCCGCCCAACTGGCGGCCCTCACGCGGGGGGACGGGGACGTGCTGCGGGAGTTCCTGAGGCGGTTCCTGGAGATGGAGTACCAGAGCCGGAACCAGCTCACCGAGAGGATGCTCCGGCTGTTCCGGGACAAGACGGGCCACCCGGCGGCCGCGGACCTGGACTGGGAGCAGGCGCGGGCGTTCCTCGCCTCGCTGCTGCGCGACCTGGAAGAGTTCCGGCGCAACGGCTGAGGGACCGACCAACGGGCCGCCTCCACCCCCCGCGCCGGTCCCGCGTCGCGAGGGCGTTCGACACGAGCGACCCGACCGTCGACCCGGACTGGTCGCGCCCGGGGAGCGGCCGGCCGCCCCGATCACCCCCGCGCGTCCAATTCGTCGCGACCGTGGCGCCCGTCCGCCCGCGGGGCGGGCCCCTCCGGCGGGAGGTCCTTGACGACCCGCAGCACCTTCCGCAGGTGCTCGTTCATCGCGGCCGCCGCCAGGGCCGGCTTGCCGGCCCGGACCGCCCGGAGGATGCGCTCGTGCTCGGCCTGGGTCTGCCGCGCCCCGGGGTCCGCGCCGAGGGTCTGCCGGTGGTTCTCGAGGAGCAGGTTGTGGACCGGCTCCAGCAGCAGCGGGTAGAGCGGGTTGCCGCTGGCCTCGGCCAGGGCGACGTGGAACTCCAGGTCGGCCCGGGCACAGGCCTCGAGGTCGGCGTGGCCCTCCCCCAGCACGGCCTGGGCGCCCTCCATGCGGCGGACGTGCTCGGCCGTGCGGTGCCGGGCGGCCGCCCGGGCGATCGCCGTCTCCAGCGGCAGGCGGATCTCGTTCAGGTGGAGCAGGGTGACCAGGCCGTTGCTCATGAGCCGCTGGAAGCCGACCACCACGTCCTTGCCGCTCGGCCGCGTGACGCACGACCGGGACCGGTCCCGGCTCTCGATCATCCCCAGCCCCTCCAGCCGGCCGAACGCCTCCCGCACGACGCGCCGGCTGACCCCCTTCTGCTCGCAGAGGGCCCGCTCCGACGGGAGCCGCTCCCCCGGCCGGAACTGCCCGGTCAGGATGGCGCTCTCCAGGTCGCGGGTGACGCGCGTCACTTGGTCGTCCGCCCCCGCCGAATCGCGTCGCTTCACCCCGGCCCCTCCCGCGTGCGTGCCGCCGGGAATTATAGCCCCCGCCGGGGCCGCCGTCGCGCGGGCGGGCGGCCGGCCCCTCGCCGCGCGAAAGTTTTGCTTGACCGCCCCGCCGCGCCGCCTTTAAACTGGTAGTACCAGATTGCGACACCGTGCCAGAGGCGCCCGCCATGCTCCGGATCCTCGGTTCCCCCAGGCGGGCGTGCGACGGGGTCACGCGTCGCGACTTCCTCACGGCGGGCGGGCTGGGCGCGCTGTCGCTCGGGCCGCCGGGAGGGGCGGCGTCGGCGTCCACCGAGCGCGGCTCCGGGCGGGCGAAGAACGTCATCCTCCTGTACCCGTTCGGCGGCCCGAGCCAGTTGGAAACGTTCGACCCGAAGCCCGACGCCCCGGCCGAGGTGCGCGGCGAGCTGAAGTCGATCCCCACCCGCGTGCCCGGCCTCCGGGTGAGTGAGGGGCTGCCGCGGGTCGCCCGGATCATGGACCGGTGCACCGTCCTGCGGTCGCTGACGCACACCGAAAACTTCCACGGGATGCAGTACGCCACGACGGGGCTGCCCAAGGGGTCGATCCCGATCGAGGAGACGCAGCGGCACCCGGAGCACTGGCCGTTCGTCGGCTCGGTGGCGGCCTACTTCAACCAGCAGCGCACGGGGGCGAAGCCGCCCGGCGCGATCCCGGACAACCTGGTCCTCCCGTTCACGCTCAGCACACAAAGACCCGCGGCCCTGTACGCGCGGCCGCACGCCGCGTACCTCGGCGGGGCGTTCGACCCGCTGTGGGCCAACTTCCGCGGCACGGCGACGCGGACCGTGACCCGCTTCACCAACGGGCCGGACGAGCAGGTCGCCGACCCGTACCTCGGCGTCACGCCGGGGAGCCGGTTCGAACTCGCCCCCGAGGCCGACCTGACCGCGGACGTGACGCTCGACCGGCTGAACCGGCGCCGCTCGCTGCTCCAGCAACTCGACACGGCCCGCGTGTCGCTCGACGGGGCCGGCGGCTCGGCGTCGTTCGACCGCAACCGGCAGCGGGCGTTCTCGCTGGTCGACTCGCCGCGGGTCCGCACCGCCCTCGACCTGGACCGCGAACCGGCCAAGCTCCGCGAGAGTTACGGCATGACGCTGTTCGGCCAGGGCGCCTTGCAGGCCCGCCGGCTCGTCGAGGCCGGGTGCCGGTTCGTGAGCGTGATCTGGGACGAGTTCGGCCAGCTCAACTCGGCGTGGGACACGCACGTCGACCACTTCGGCCGGATGAGGACCGACCTCCTGCCGGGCTTCGACAACGCCTTCGCCACGCTCATCGAGGACCTCGAGGTGCGGGGCATGCTCGACGACACGCTCGTGCTGGTGCTCAACGAGATGGGCCGCACCCCGAAGCTGGAGAACGCCCGCGGCGGCGGCCGGGGGCACTGGGGCCTGGCGTACTGCAACGTGATGGCCGGCGGCGGCGTGGCGCGGGGCCGGGTCGTCGGCAAGACGGACGGCATCGCCGGGACCGTCGTCGAGCGGCCGCTGCGGGCCAAGGACGTGCTGGCGACCGCGTACCACCTGCTCGGGATCGGCTCGGAGGCCACGGTCCCCGACCGGCTCAACCGGCCCGTCCCGCTGCTGCCGTACGGCGACGTGATCCGCGAGGCCCTGGCCTGACCCCAACCCCCTTCAGAGGCGGCCCGTCGTGACACGATCCCATCGCGGGTTCACGCTGATCGAGTTACTGGTTGTGATCGCCATCATCGCCATCCTGATCGGCCTCCTGCTACCCGCCGTGCAGAAGGTGCGCGAGGCGGCCGCGCGCACGCGGTGCCAGAACAACCTGAAGCAGCTCACCCTGGCGATGCACGCCTACCACGACGCCCGGGGCACGCTGCCCCGCGGCTTGTTCGGCTGCTGTTACGGCACGTGGGTGCCGCTCGTCCTCCCCTACCTGGAGCAGGGCAACCTCGCCGGCCAGTACACCGGCTGGGGGACGCTCGAGTACCGCAACGGCGGGAACCTGCCGGTCACGACCCGGACCGTGCCGGTACTCCTGTGCCCCAGCGACCGCCCAGCCGCCGCGGTGTACCTGGGCATCACGCTGCACAACTACGTCGTGAACTACGGCAACACGGGCCTGGACAACGTGACGAGCGGGTCGGCCCCCCACTCCCCGACGGCCAACCTGAACGGGGTCGCCTACGCGGGGGCGCCGTTCGTGGACGGCCCCGGCGTCCGCCTCCCGGACGTCGCCGACGGGCTGAGTTCGACCCTCCTGACCTCGGAGGTCGTCCAGGGCCAGCCGAGCGGCCACATGGACGCCCGCGGGTTCACGTGGTGGGGGGACGCGGCCGGGTTCACGACCTACAACCCGCCGAACAGCGGCACCGACTACGTCTACCTCGCGTCCGACGTGTGCGTGTACCCCTTCGGGGACAACCCGCCGTGCGCGACGATCAGCGCCGCCAACCCGTCGGGCGTCATGACCGCGCGGAGCCGGCACGCGGGCGGCGTCCAGGTCGGCCTCGGCGACGGCGGCGTCCGCTTCGTGAGCAACAACGTTACGATCGCCACCTGGCGCGCCCTGAGCACGACGCAGGGCGGCGAGGTCGTCGGCGACTATTGAGCGCCGGCCGCCCCGAATCCAAAACGCCCGGGCTCGAAACATGCGCACCGTAACCCGCCTACTCCTGCTGTTGGCGCTCGCGACGCCCGGCACCGGGTGCGCCGACAAGACGGGCCGGCAGCCCGTCAGCGGGCAGGTGACCCTCAAGGGCGTGCCCGTGGACCGCGGCAGCATCGAGTTCGACGCCGCCGACGGGGCGTTACCCACGCGTGCCGGGGCCGTCGTCCTCGACGGCCGCTACCAGGTGGCCCGCGAACAGGGCCTGGTGCCGGGCGCGTACCGCGTCCGCATCTCGGCGCCGGACGTCGGCCCCGCCGCGGGCGCACCCGCCGACCCCACGAACCGCCCGGTGCCCCGCGAACGCATCCCCGAGCGGTACAACCGTAAGAGCGAGGTCACGGTCGAGGTCGTCGGCGGCGCCCCCAACACCTTCGACTTCACGATCGACTGAGCAACGCGCTGGCCACCCGCCGCTATCTTTCTCCCCGGACGCGACCGACCATGCGAATCGACCACATCGAGGTGATCAACCTCCGCTTCGAGTACCCGCCCGAGCGGCGGTTCCGCTACGCCGGGGGGATCTGCACGGCCCGGCTGACGACGCTGGTCCGCGTCCACACCGACACCGGGCACGTCGGCACCGGCGCGGTCTACACGCACCCGGGGCTCGCCACACTCGTCATCAAGGGGCAGTTCGAGCAGATGCTCCGCGGCCGCGACCCGCGCGACGTCGAGACCCTGTGGCGGGAGATGTACCTGCTGACGCGCTGGTACGGCCGCAAGGGGGCGGCGCACTCCGCGCTCGGCGCGCTGGACACCGCGTTCTGGGACCTGCGCGGCCAGGCGCTCGGCAAGCCCGTCCGCGAGTTGCTCGGCGGCGGGAAGCCGGCCGTGCCGGCCTACGCGAGCAGCCTGCTCTGGAAGGACGACGTGGCCGAACTCGCCCAGGAGGCCGAGCGCCACCTGGCGCGAGGGTTCCGGCGGATGAAGATGCGGCTCGGCCGCGGCGAGGACTACGACGCCGCCGCGATCCAAACCGTGCGCCGCGCCATCGGGCCGGACAACGACTTCATGGCCGACGGGTCGATGCGGTACAGCGTCGCCCAGGCCCGCGGCGTGGCGGCGGTGCTGCGGGAGAACCGCGCCTTCTGGTTCGAGGAGCCGTTCGAACCCGAGGACCTCGACTCGTACGCGGCGCTCCGCGGCACCGCCGGGGTCCGCCTCGCGGCGGGGGAGAACGAGTTCGGAGTGCCCGGCTTCCGCGAACTCATCCGCACCAGGTCCGTGGACATCCTCCAGGCCGACGCGAGCCGCTGCGGGGGCATCACCGAGGCGTGGCTCTCGGCGATGGCGGCCGCCGACGCCGGCCTGGCGTTCGCGCCGCACACCTGGAGCGACGCCGTCGCCGTCGTCGCCAACGCCCACGTGCTCGCCGCGGTGCCGAACGGGCTGACCGTCGAGGTCGATCAGACCGGCAACCCGTTCATCGAGGACCTGCTGACCGAGCCGCTCGCGATCCGCGACGGGATGCTGCAACTGGGCGACCGCCCGGGCCTGGGCATCACGCTCAACGAAAAGACGATCGACCGCTACCGGCTCGCCGACCCGTTCGCGATCCCGGCGGGGAACTACTCCGACATGGTCTTCGTCGATCCGCCGGTTCCGGAGCGCAAGCCCGGGCCCAAGGCGGCGCGCCAACAAGACGCGCCGTGCCTGGCGGAAGGGACAATATGACCGCCGCACCCCCCGTCGCCGTCGGCTCGATCTTCACCGAGTGCAACCACCTCGGGGGCACCCCGACGGACCTGGAGTGCTTCGCCCGCCAGGAGCTGACGCGCGGCCCGCAGATTTTCGAGAACCCGAGTGGCGCGGTCGCGGGCATGTTAGAAGTGCTCCGCGAGCGGCGGTACGGCGTCGCGCCGCTGCTGGTCGCCAGCGCCTGCCCCGGCGGCCCGGTGACGGCCGACTGTTACCGCGTGCTGAAGTCCGAGTTGCTCGACCGCCTCACCGCGGCGGTGCCGGTCGGCGGGGTTCTGCTCGCGCTGCACGGCTCGGCGGCCGTCGAAGGGCTCGGCGACCTCGAAGGCGACCTGCTGCAATCGGTGCGGGCGCGCGTCGGGCCGGGCGTGCCGGTTGTGGCCACGCTCGACCTGCACGCCCACGTCACCGAGAGCATGGTCCGCAGCGCCGACGCACTCGTCGCCTGGGAGACGTACCCGCACCGCGACGCGCTCACGACCGGCCGGCGCGGCGCCCGGCTCCTGCTTGACACGGTCGAAGGTAAGATCCGTCCGGCGATGGCGCTGGCGAAGGTGCCGGTCCTCGTCAGTGGCGTTCACGGCCACACCGAGGGGCCGGGGCCGTTCGCGGATGTGATGCGCTTCGCGAAGTCGCTGGAGGGGGAGGGCGGCGTCGTCTCGACCAGTGCCTTCCTCGTTCACCCCTACCTCGACCTTCCGGACATGGGCGGCGGCGGCCTCGTCGTCACCGACGGCGACCCCGACACGGCCGTCGCGCTCGCAACCGAAATCGCGCGCCGGTACTGGGAGCGTCGCTTCGACCTCGACCCGCCGATCCACTCGCCGGCCGAAGCAATCGCACGCGGGCTGGCCGTTGACGGCGGCCCGGTACTGCTCGTCGAGACCGCCGACTGCTGCGGCGGCGGGGCCGCCGGGGACAGCGTCCACGCGCTCCGGGCGCTGCTCGACGCCAAGGTCGGCGTGCCGACGCTGGTCCCGGTCGTCGATCCCGAGGCCGCCGCACGGTGCCACCGCGCCGGCGTGGGGCAAGAGGTCACGCTGACGCTCGGCTTCCGCCTCGACCCGCGCTGGGGCCAGCCGTTGACCGTCACGGGTCGCGTCGCGCGCCTGAGCGGCGGCACGTTTCGCTACACCGGCGGCATCTGGTCGGGCCAGGACGGCGACATGGGCCCGTCGGCCGTCCTCAGCGTCGGGGGCGTCCACGTCCTGGTGACGACGCACGCGACCTACGACTGGGCCGACGAGCAGTTCCAGTCGGTCGGCCTCCACGCGCGGGACGCCAAGTTCGTCGTGGTGAAGAACCCGATGAACTACCGACTGGCCTACGCCGGCGTGTCCCGGGCCGCGTTCGTCCTCGACACGCCGGGGCCGACGCCGGCCGTCATGCGCAAGGTGGCGTACCGGAACCTGGCGCGGCCGTACTACCCGGCGGACCGCGACATCCCGGGCCTGGTCCCGCGTGTGCACACCAACTCGCCCCGCTGACCGCGTCGCCCGCCCCGCTGCCCCGCGTCGGAGCCAACCGCCCCCCATGCCGAACCGCTACCTCATCGTCGGCGTGACCGCGGCGGCGGCCCTGCTGCTCTACGTCGACCGGGTGTGCATCTCGATCCTCGCCGACCCGATCCGGGCCGACCTCGGCCTCGCCCCGCGCGAGAAGGAGGTGGTCCTCTCGGCGTTCTTCCTCACCTACGCGCTGTTCCAGATCCCCGTCGGGGCGCTCGCCGACCGGTTCGGCCCCCGGCTCGTGCTGACCGCGTCCATCGTGGCGTGGTCGGCGGTGACCGCCCTGACGGGGCTGGCGTGGTCGTTCGGCTCGCTGCTCTCCTTCCGGCTCCTCCTCGGGTTGAGTGAGGCCGGCGCGTACCCGGCGGCAGCGGTGCTCGTGGAGCGGTGGGCGCGGCCCGGGGAGCGGGGGCGGTTCAACGCGATCGTGATCTTCGGCGGCCGCGTCGGCGGCGCGTTCGCCCCCGCGCTGACGACGGCGCTCGGGAGGGCGCTGGTCGGGGCGGGCGTGGCGGGGGCGGCGGCCGGCGAGTCCGGGGTGAACTGGCGCGGGGTGTTCGTGCTGTACGGCGCGTGCGGCCTCGGGGTCGCGCTGCTGTTCTGGGCGGTCGTCCGCGACCGGCCGCCGGCGGGCCCGGGGCCCGGCCCGCCGCCCGCGCCGGTCCCGCCGGTCTCGTTCCGGCAGGTGCTGCGGCTGGTCGGCGGCAACCGGGGAATGTGGCACTTCGGGGCGCTCCAGTTCTGCGTCAACGTCTCGTGGGTCCTCCTGGTGACGCTGCTCCCGTCGTACCTCCGGGACGCGGGCGTCGAGATCGGCCCCCGGGCCACCATCCAGACGGGGGTCCTGCTCGCCGGGTGCGCGGGGATGCTCGTCGGCGGCTTCCTGACCGACGCCGTCCGCAGGCGCCTGGGGCCGCGGTGGGGGCGGAGCGCGCCGCTCTCGGCGGCGGCGGCGGTGTGCGCCCTCGCGTGCGCGGCGGCGAGTACGTCCCCCGGGCTCCGGGTCGTCGTGGCGGCACTGGCGGTCACGTCCCTGTGCGTCGACATGGCGCTCCCCTCGGTGTGGGCCTACGCCCAGGACGTCGCCGGCTCGAACGCCGGGGCGGCGGTCGGGTTCGGGAACATGCTGGCGAACCTCGGGGCGGCCGCCTCCCCGCTGCTGCTCGGGGCGGCCAGCCGGGCCGGGGGGTGGGAGGGGGCGTTCGCCCTGTGCGCCCTGTGCTACGCCGCCGCGGCTCTGCTCGGCCTGTTCCTCGACGCCTCGCGGCCGCTCGGCGGGGCGGTCGCCTCGCCGCCGGCCGCAGCGGCGCCCTGAGCGCGGCCCGCGAGGGCGCGTCTCGCGTCCCGGCCCCGGCTGCTCGTCGCGGTCGACGATTCGGCGCCGCCAGTTCGGAGGGCTTGTCGGGGCGCGGTTCAAGTCGCCCGGGTCGGGAGCGGTCGTGGGCGGGCGCGCGTGCCGCCGGTATCATCCTCAGTCCCGGGCGGGGCGGCCGCGGCGGTGCCGGACCGGCGCGCCGCCGGCGACCCGGTGAGGGCACCGACGTGAAGCAGCCGTACGACGCCATCCGCCTGGTCATCTCGCACATCGCCACGAGTTCCGACGCCGAGGCGTGGCGGGCGTACCTCGCCGGCGAGGGGTGGACCGTCGGCCCGGGGTGGGGCGCCGACGACATCACCGCGTGGGCTGACAGGCGGGACGCCCGCACCGTCCCGACCCGCCGGATCCTGGCCCAGGTGCTCCGCCAGCGGCTCGCCGAGGAGCACGGCGACCCGGGGCCGGTCACGCTGAAGGCCGGCGAGGCGGTCGTCGACCTGACGTACTACCGGGCGGTCGACCGGAAGTGAGGGCGTCGCGCCGCCGGTGCCGCGCAGGCGGCCGCGGCGCACCCCGACAGGGCGCGAGCGGAGCGGACGTGCGGTGACAGTGGCAGGGGTCAGCGGCGGGTTTTCCCCCGCCGGTACGCCCCGGCCGGTACAATGCCCGTGCGGGGGTGGAGTAGACAGTCAACTCGCCGGGCTAATCCCCCGGAGCCGTGGGTGCGACACCCACCCCCCGCACTCCTCCGCCCCACGCCGGCCGAGGAAGCCGTGGCCGACCAATTCGGTGCGAGGGCCCCGCACGACCTGAACCGCTTCGCCGCGCTGCAGGAATGAATCGATGACCGGGCGCTCGCCGAGACCCGCGGCGGGGCGAAGCAGTCGCCCTGGGTGTGGTTCGTCTTCCCGCAGATCACCAAACTCAAGTCCGGCCCGGTGGCCAAGCCGTACGCGATCACGAGCCGGGCGGAGGCCGGGGCGTACCCCGCCCACCCGGTCCTCGGCCCCCGTCTGGTGGCGTGCGCCGGGGCCGCCGCGGCGGTGCCGGGCGGGGCGCCGGCGCGCGCGGGGTTCGGTCCGCTCGACGACATCATGCTGCGGTCGTCCGCGACCCTGTGCGCGAGCGTGCCCCCTGCCGGGTGCGTGTTCGAGCGGGTGCTCGACCGGTAGTTCCGCGGCGAGCGCGACCCCGCGGCGCTCCGGTGCTCCTGGGCCCCGGGCGGCCGGCACCGGCTGTGCGGTGTCAGGTTCGACCAGGTTCCCGTCGGTGCCGGCCAATTCCAGGCGGCGGGTCGCCGGGGGGTGCTCCCCGACAGGTGCAGCCCGTCTCACCGGGGCTCGGCGGACCGGCCCTCACCGAAGTGCTGGGGGGTCCGCGTCCCGCGCGGGTGCCGGCCTCCGGGTTTGGAACACCCCCACGAACCCGGCCTGCGCGACCCGCCGCCACCCGAGCCCCCGGGCGTGGGCGTCGACCACCCGCCGCACGTCCGGCCACGCCGGGTCCGGGTAGTCGTGGAACGCCAGCACCCCCCCGGGCCGCAGCACCCGCAGCGCCGCCGCAACGTCGCGTTCCACGCTCGCCGCGTCGTGCAGCGTGTCGATGAACGCCACGTCGAACGCCCCGGTCAGCCGGCCACAGGCGTCGGCGGCGTCGCCGCGGACGAACGCGACCCGGTCCGCCACCCCGAACCGCCGCGCCCACTCCGCCGCCTCGGCCTGGTCCGCGACGTCCACGCGCTGCGGAACTGCTACATCTCGGACGTGCTCCGCACCGGGGCCGACCTGAAGCAGGCGATGACCCTGGCGCGGCACTCCGACCCGAAACTGACCGCGGCCCGGTACGCCCGCACCCGGCTGTTCGACCTGGGCGCGGTCGTCAACAAACTCCCCACGAGGGAGCCACCGGGGAAGGAGTCCGCGGTCCTCGCGCGGACCGGAACCGACGGCTCCGAGCCGCCCGGACCGCCCAACGGGCGCAGTTCGGGCGCAGTGCCGGGCGCAGTAGAATCCGGCGACGGGCGGGGACAGTTGAGGATTCGTGAGGATCACGAGGCGTCGGCGAACGGCGGGGCCACTCGTCCGAACGCCTTGCAATCTCAAAACTTGGAGACTTCTGAGGGCGATCGGGAGCGATCGAGGGGAGAGCCGCCTGTGAGATTTGAACTCACGACCCCCGCTTTGCGAAATTGTGCAAACATATGTAGAAACCGTCTGCGATTTAGGCACATCCGAAGCCCCGTCGGCTCCCCGTGTCGTGCCGGGTGCAGTCACGGATTCTGACCCCGATCTCGCCCGTGTCATCGCGGCCTGGCCCACGCATCCCGGGCCGATTCAGCGTGCAATTCTAGCCATGATTAGATCGGCCGTGAAGCCATCCCACAGACCGCCCCGGCGGGTTCCAGCCCGGCCGGGGCGGCGTCGTCTGGGACCACCTGCCGCACGTGATTCCCCCAACCGCTTCGGGCGCCGGAAGGGCCGCACGCGTCCCGTCCGGCGACCCCGCACACCCAGTCAGTCCGGGCCCGTTGCCGATCGGGCCGGGCGCTCACCCGACCGGGCGGCCGCGCGACACGGACCCCTGGGGCGTGCGGCCCTGCCGGTCACGAGACCGCCCCGTCGGCGGGAAAACCGTTCACGGTGGCCCCGGTGGTCCGGTGCCGAACGAATAAGTCCCGTCAGCAGCTCAGGGGCTTGGCGACCCGGGCGACCGTCTCAAGCTTTAAAAATTCCGAACAAATTTCCCAAATCACCGGGGCATTGGCCGATGAATATGGTGCCGGAATGACACCCGAGTCCACACCGCGAGGAGCCCATGAGCGTTGACACCTCCGCCAGCGCCTTCCCGCACGGCACCCGTTCGCGCGCGTCACACGTCAACGCACGCCCCCGGCGGGCCCCGCGGCACGTCCGCGCTGGGTGCTCGCACCCGCTCGATTCGATCGGACGCGACCGTTGTGGGCGCCACGGGGCCGCCCGCGGTCCGCCCTCCGCCGGCCACTCCGCACCGCCGCGGGTGAGTTCCGGCCGCCTCCGCCGGGGCAGCAGGGACAACACGACGGAGGCGGTGACGAGTGCCGCCGAGCGGCCGGGGCCTGCGGGCCGGGCTGGCGATCACCTTGCGCCACAGGCGCACCGAGGGGCGGGACCGGGGACACCGCCCGTGATGGAGTTGCGAGAAGGGACCGCGGGTCGGCACGTACCGCACCGCGGTCGGCACGGGTCAGCCAGGCGTAGCCGTCCGCGCCCCGGTCGTTCCGGAGCGCGAGCGCCCACGCACGCACCTTACCACCGAGAGACCACTCCAATGACATTTGATAGTGAGAAGCACGACCTCGCCGATCGGATCGGCGCCGTGCTGATGCCGGTCCACCGCGGCGCGATCCAGATCGGCGCCGGCCAACTGGCGATCTTCGGCAACGACGGGTACAACGCCCGCGGCGTCTATGAGATCGCCGTGGAGACGTCGAACCAGCTCCTGTTCATGGGGTGGAAGCCCACGGCGGTGCAGGTGGGCACCGACCGGGTCCCCTGGGTCTTCACCGCGACCCCCAAGGAGCCTGGCCCCGGCGCCCGGGACGTCGCGGAGTGGGCCCTCTGGACCGTGTGGAAGCGCAAGCCCTACGAGGGCCGGACCGCGCGGTCCGACGAGCGCCACCAGCGGCAGCTGGCGCGCCAGCTGATCGCGAGCCTCGGCGGCGGCTACACGGACGCGACCCTCACCACCCCGCTGGCCGGAACGACCGGCGGCGTCGGCGCCGCCGTGACGAGCGCCCTGATGATCGCGGAGGTGGTCGCCAGCGGCGGTGAGGACGTGCTCGTCGAGCTCGGGGGGACCCCGTCCCCGGCCAAGAAGCTGAGGCTCGGCGGGCCGGACTGTCAGGACGAGTGGGTGGTCCTGACCGCGGACGCCGGCAACCGGACCGGCGGCGGTGGCGGGACGGCGACCACCTTCCTCCCGGCCGGGAGCACCGTCCGGGTGTGGGACAGCGGCGACGTCGACCGGGCGACCGGGCGGCGGCTGATGGTCCCCGCGAACAGCCCCCCGGCCGGGGAGTGACGACCGACCCGGTACCAGGTGGAGATCCCGACCGGCGGCCGGCCCCGAAAGGGGCCGGCGCGTTCGGGGCAAAACCCCCGCACCCCGTCGGGTGCGGTGGCGGTGCGCGGGCGGCTGCGGGCCGGGGCGCACGTGCCCCGACACACGCCGGTCTTGACCTGGACCGGCGAGCCCTTGCCCGCGACTCCCGACCCCCCGCACCGCGAGGGGCCATCCCGCGAGCAGGGGCGGCACCCGACTCGCGGGAGGTCGGGGACCGAATTTCAACCGCGAGGACACCGTCGTGACGAACAACGAGCCTGAACGTGACGAGGTGGGCCCGCCTCCCGCCGCAGACGGTGGGCAAGGTGGGCCGCCGCCGGACCCAGAGGACGAGCCGGCGACCAGCCCGGGTCACGCCCCGCCCGACAACGCCCCGGGCGGCCCCACCGCGTTCGAGGTGGACGGTCACCTCGGGCTGATCGCCCAGGTCCTGGCCGGGACGTACGCGCCCCGCGACGACGACTACGACTAGGCTCTGTCTGGTGAACCGCAAGTCGTTGTGGCAGCCTCTAATCGGTTA
>NZ_JBHYGG010000111.1:0-11246 GCF_051859125.1 Gemmata sp. | reverse complement strand
GCCATGAGGAAGCGACACCGCCTCCAAAATCCAGAGCGGTTTCAAAACACACTCTCAGCCCGGAGTAATCTGTGACTTGTTCGGTGCGACTCCCTAAATCGCGCCTGAGGCAGATACTCAGGAGTCGATACGCTCGACTCGGCCTGCGAGGATGCTGCTCTCCCTTCCCGATCCCTTTTCGCTTCGAACTCTGCTCGCGTGACTGCCCTTGATCTTCCCCGTGCAATCCGGGTTTGTTGGTCCTCAGTGTTCGGGTCGAAGCACCGCACCCGGGAACGAGCCGCAGCGTTCAACACAGCGAGAGCGAGGCCCAGCGGGATCAACAGCGCTCCCGTGAGCGCCAACCGTTGGAGTACGTGGGCGCTGTGCCCTTGGAGATAAAGGACAATCCAGTACGCGCAAACCACTGCGTCGAAACAGCACGCCACAACCAAGACGAGCCAGGCGATCTGGCTCAAAGGCGGTCCGCCGTCGTAGAGCTTCGGGAACATGTACCGCTGATAGTGACCGCACACCGGACACGGCACAGGATCGAAGTCGTGCATCAGATATGATTCAAGGTTCTCAATTGCGTCCTGCTTTGCCTGCTCCGCGGCACCGATCTCATTGAGAAGGTAGTAGCTGTTGCAGAACCCCTCACCCTCGCGTTCCAGAACGTAGACGTACTCGATCCCACACCCTTCGCACGGCACAAGTTTGAGAATAGTCCCGTTGAGCGTCGCGGTGTACTCGGTCCATGCGATGGGTATCCAGATCATGGGGTCGCCAAGGCAGAGTTCGGTAGGCTGGGTCCGTTGTTCCGTACGGCCCCCGCACAGTGTGCGTCAGTGAGAACAGACCGGGTTGTCTTCACACCACCTCACGGATCGGGTCAGCGTTGCGTACAGTTCGGGGCCGCGTCGATGCACGTTCCCAGCGAGACGTACCCCTCGGTCCACTGGTCGCGGTCAAGTGGGTACTCGTCGATGTGGAACCCGTCAGGAGCGTCCGAAAAGCCCGCCACGAGGCTCAGTCGCGACACGGCGGCTTCGGCGAGTTCGCGAGAGGAGTACACGCCGATCAACTTGACGTCTTCCTTGTCCTCATCCGTCGAGTGGACGTGTTGGACAACAAACACGCTCGTCATAACAACCTCCGCGATTACTCGAACGCCCGGTCGCCCCACTTCTTGATCTTGTTGAACTCGCTCCCGGGGCCGGTAGGGTAGTTTCCGGGTCCGTACTTGCCGTCGAGCAGTCGCTTGGCAAACTCGCGGCCGTTCTCTCAGATCAGGGGGCGTTCCCCCTGCGCCCAACTCGGTACGTCGTCCGCGGCTTCCTTGCCGCTCAGCCCCGCCTTCTTTTTCTTGTACATCAGGGGCGATCCGAGGACTGACGTGGCACTGTCATGCTACCACACTTGACCCCTCACACCAGTTCGCGGATCGGTTGCGTGTCGGGTTCGACGGGGTACTGCGGGCGGCCGTCGTCCGAGAAGCTGGCCCAACCGCGTCACTTGAAGGACGAGTTGTACCGGACGACGCCGTAGAGTGGCGGCCCCTTTTCTTCGGACTGCTGAATGAAATCGATCGCCAACTTCGTAACCACGCCCTTCACCACCTCGTACTCCCACACGACGAACTTCCCTGCGACTTTGGTCGAGTCTCGGTTCATGCCTTTGAATTCGAGGCCGGGTGCCTTCCCGTTCTCGGGGTAACGCTTGGAGTCGGGGTACTCCCCCACCTTGAGCGTTCCACCCACCGGGGGCGCGACGGTCAGCTCCCAGTCGCTTTTTTTGGCGACACCGAGTCGCACCTTGGTGCCGCCCTTGACTTCAGACACCCTCAACTTGTCGCCGTCGTACGCGATCGTCTCGCCCTGGCCGATGAACTCGTCTTTGGCGCTGCTGACCGCGTAGAAGTAGGTCGTCGGCGCGGCGCTCGCTGCCGGCTTAACGAACGTGCCGTCCTTGATGCCAGCGACGGGCGGTTCTTTTGGCACATCAAGATCTGGCTTGAGCTTATCCTTCTTGGCTTGCCCCGCAGCGAAATCGGAAGTGCCTGCGAGGGCAAGAAAGCCCACGGCTGCCAAGTACACGAATCCTCGACGGAACGCAACGGTGGGCATGCTGACTCTCGGTGGCTGTAACGCTACGCCGCGGTGGTTCGTCTGAGCCTGCCCCGTCGTCGTGAGACGAGCGGGGTCGGGAATACGTCGATTACACTCAGGGTTTATCGGTCTGACGTCCAGCGGAATCTGGCACGAATCAAACACTCCGGGTGGAGTCGGCTCACCACAGACGAGTCCGGCTGGCCGATGAACCTGCCGAAGCCAAGCTGAACTCGCTCCCACCCGCCTGGAGTCGTTGATACGAGTGTCAAAGTTTGAACACTCGCGGTTGCGCACCATCCTGCCGTTGCCTGGGAAGAGGACTGCGCAAACGATGGGATCAAAGACGACCGGGCTTGTGTTCCACCCGAAGATTTGGTGCTTGAGTGTGAAGGTTTGGTGCTTGAGTGTGAAGGGTGGAGAGCCGAGACGTGTAAAAACGAAAATGGCGGGATGTCCGCCGTGAGTTGTCGCCCAATCAACTCACGGCTTTCATCCCGCCGGCGGAGACAAATGCACCTCGCGTGCCATTCAACACCTCGTCCGCCGCGTTCTTCATCTGTCCGTCGGAATTCTCACCAGTAAGATACCTCCCCTCTCACAACACCTGGGGATGCACTCGATGTCCACGTCGATTACCCGTCTGTACGGCCTCGGCCTCACGCCCGGCAAGCTCCGCGGCCTGCAGCGGATCAGCAACCCGAACGGCACGCTGACGATGGTCGCCACCGACCAGAACAGCTCCATGATCTCGATGATGAAGGAGGCCACCAAGAAGGACCCGTCCTACGCCGAGATCACCGACGCGAAGGTGATGCTGAGCCGGGCCCTCGCACCGCACTGCTCCGGTCTGCTCGTCGACGGGTACTACGGCTACGCCAGCACGATTGCCGCCCACGCGGTTCCGTCGAGCACGGGCACGCTGATTCGCGTTGAGAAGTCCGGTTCGCCCAAGAACGCGGCCGGCGGCTCGATCGGTGAAGTCGAGCCGGGTTGGAGCGTCGCCAAGATCAAGCGCTGCGGGGCCGACGCGGTCAAGCTGCTCGCGATGTTCGAGCCCGACGAGTACGATTCCGCCGAACGCAACCTCCAGTTCACCATTCAGATCTACAACGAGTGCATCCAGAACGACATTCTGTTCCTGCTCGAGCCGTTGCACTTCCCGATGAAGATCAACGGCACGGTCGAGGCGAAGGACGTGGTCGCGGCTCGCAAGGCCAAGACCGTGATCGACACGGCGAAGTACCTGAGCCAGTTCTGCGACATCTACAAGTCCGAGTTCCCCGGCACGCCCGGCGTTGAATCGGACGCGCAGCAGATGGACAACCTGAAGCGACTCAACGACGCCTGCCCGAAGCCGTGGGTGCTCCTGTCGGCGGGCGTGGACTACGACAAGTACAAGAAGCAGGTTGAGATGGCGATGAAGGCTGGGGCCAGTGGCATCCTCGGCGGGCGGGCGTTCTGGAAGGAGTTCTTCACCTTCACGACCCCGGCCGAGCGCCAGAAGTTCGCCGAGACCGAGTGCGTTCGCCGCGTGAAGGAAACCGACGCGATCGTGAAGTCGGGGACACCCTGGTTCGCCAAGTACGGGCTGACGACCGAGGACCTGCACGGGATCCGCGCGACCGAGGGCTGGCACGCCCGGTACGGCGGCGGCACCGCGACCGGCTCGGCCGCCAAGGTCGAGGCCGGCGCGGTGTATTGATCGGCCCCCGCGGCGGTTCCGGCGCGGCGCGCCGGGCCGCCGCCCTCCGCCGCCCGGACACAACGCCGCGGCACACCTACATTGAGGGTGTGCCGCCCTCCCCGCTCTTCCGACCCCTGACCCCTGACCCCCGAACATGATCCTCGTCATCCGTCCGGACGCCAGCCTCGAACAGATCGAACACGTCATCGAGCGGGTCCGGGAGCTGGGGTTCACCCCTCACGTCAGCCGCGGCGAGAGCCGCACCATCGTCGGCGTCATCGGCGACGAGACGAAGCCCCAGGCCGAAAACTTCTCGGCCATCCCGGGGGTCGAGCAGGTGCTCAACATCATGAAGCCCTTCAAGCTCGCCAGCCGCGAGTTCCACAAGGCCGACAGCGTCGTGTACGTCGGCAAGGTGCGGATCGGCGGCGGCAGCCTGGCCATGATCGCCGGCCCGTGCGCCGTCGAGGGGTACGACGTCCTCGACGCCATCGCCAAGTACGTCAAGGCCGGCGGCGCGAACATCCTCCGCGGCGGCGCGTTCAAGCCCCGCACCAGCCCCTACGCGTTCCAGGGGATGGGCGAGGAGGGCCTGAAGATCCTCAAGGACGTCGGCCAGAAGTACGACATGCCGGTCGTCACCGAGGTCATGGACCCCCGCCAGGTCGAGCTGGTGTGCAAGTACGCCGACATGCTCCAGATCGGCGCGCGGAACATGCAGAACTTCGACCTCCTCAAGGAGTGCGGCAAGACGAAGACGCCCGTGCTCCTCAAGCGCGGCATGAGCGCGACGGTCAAGGACCTGCTCATGTCGGCCGAGTACATCCTTTCGGAAGGCAACAAGGACGTGGTGCTCGTGGAGCGGGGCGTGCGCAGCTTCGAGGACAGCACCCGAAACATGCTCGACATGAGCGCCGTTCCGAACGTGAAGGGCCAGAGCCACCTGCCGATCATCGTGGACCCGAGCCACGCGACCGGCCGCCCGGACCTGATCCCGAGCATGTGCCGGGCGAGCGTCGCGGCCGGGGCCGACGGGGTCCACGTCGAGGTCCACAACTGCCCCGAGAAGGCGTGGTCGGACGGCCCGCAGGCGCTGCTCCCGCACCAGTTCCTCGACCTGATGGGCGACCTCCGCCGGCTAGCTGGGGCCCTCGGCCGCGAGTTCTGGACCCCGAGCGAAAACTGAATCCGCAGTTTAGCCGCGACCGGAGGGGGCGCTCCCCCCTCGCGGCTAACCCTCAGCCCAGAGAGTACCGATGCCCCGCAAGAAGCTCGTCGCCGGCAACTGGAAGATGAACACAACGCTCGCCGAGGCGAAGGCGCTGGCCGAGGCCGTCGCGAAGGGCGTCGGGACCGCCCCGGCCGCCGACGTCGTGGTCTGCCCGCCGTACCCGTGGCTCGTGACGGTCGCCGAGGCGCTGAAGGGCAGCGCCGTCGGCCTCGGCGCGCAGGACGTCCACAACGAGGCTAAGGGGGCGTTCACCGGCGAGGTCAGCTCGGGGATGCTGAAGGAGGCCGGCTGCAAGTACGTCGTCATCGGCCACAGCGAGCGGCGGCACGTCCTGGGCGAGTCCGACGTCACCGTTCACCTGAAGGTCCACTCGGCCGTTGAGGCGGGGTTGACCGTGATCCTGTGCGTCGGCGAGACGCTCGTCGAGCGCGAACGGAACCTCACCGAGCGCGTGTTCCAGCGGCAGGTGTACTCGGCCCTCGCCGGGCTGACCGACGACCAGTGGCACAAGGTCGTGATCGCCTACGAGCCGGTGTGGGCGATCGGCACCGGGAAGACCGCGACCCCCGAGCAGGCCCAGCAGGCGCACCTGTTCATCCGCACGAAAATCCGGGCGCTGCACGGCGAGAACATCGCCGCCGCGCTTCCCATCCTCTACGGCGGGTCCGTGACGCCCGACACCGCGGCCGGGCTGTTCTCGCAGCCGGACGTGGACGGCGGGCTCGTCGGCGGCGCGAGCCTGAAGGCCGACCAGTTCCTGGCGATCGTCAAGGCGGCCGGGTGAAGACCGTTCGCAAGTCCCCTACCCGCGGCGGCCGGCCGTCGCTAAGTTAGCATTTGACACGGACGGGCGGGTTTGGTGGCACAGGCCCGGGACCTATGCCAGGCGTTCACAGGCCCCGGGCCTGTGCCGCCGAAACCAGGTACACAGCGGAGGTCGATACGTGGCCCTCTTCGGCGCGGAATGGTACTCGCACCTCCTCAACCTCGTGGTCATCGGGTTGGGGCTCATGCTGATCCTGCTGGTCCTCATCCAGCGGGGCAAGGGCGGCGGCCTGGCCGGCGCGTTCGGCGGCGCGGGCGGGTCCAGCCCGTTCGGCTCGCGGGCGGCCGACCAGTTCGTTAAGATCACCCTGTGGTTCGCGGGCGTGTGGGTGCTGGTCATCATGATCCACGTGAAGGTCGTGAAGTACGACACCGTCCGCTCCACCGAGACTCCGGCCATCACCACGCAGTGACCCGCCCCGACCGCACCTGCTCTCGCGGTCACTCACACCGGGGTGCCCCACCGTGCTGCTCAGTATGACCGGGTTCGGCGAGGCCCGAACCCAAACCGACAGGTTGGCGGCCGAGGTCGAGGTCCGCGCGGTCAACAACAGGCACCTCAAGGTCACGGTGCGGGGGACCGACCCGTACCCGATGTTCGAGGCCGAGGTCGAGAAGGTCGTCCGCAAGCACGTCCACCGGGGGACCATCACGATCCACGTCCGCGTCGCCCGCCAGGCCGGCGGCGTGGACCTCGCACTCAACACGGCGGCGCTCGCCTCGTACCTCCGACAGGTCCGGCTCGCGTGCGAAGAGGCCGGGACGCCCGAGTACGTCGGCCCCCTCCTGAGCGGCGTCCTCGCCCTGCCGGGCGTCGCCCCGGAGGGGCGGTCGCCGGGGTCGCCCCCGCCGGACGAGTGGCCGGTCGTCGAGCAGACCCTGACCGCGGCGTTCAAGAACCTGAACGAGATGCGGCGCGAGGAGGGGAAGGCGATGGCCGCCGAACTCCTCGCGCTCCACGCCACCGTGACGGGCGAACTCGCCGCGATCCGAACCTTGCTCCCCCACGTCACGTCCGACTACCGCACGCGGTTGCTGGAGCGGGTGCGGCAGGCGGTGACCGACGCCGGGGTCGCGATCCACCCCGAGCACATCATCCGCGAGGTGGCACTGTTCTCGGACCGCACCGACGTCGCGGAAGAGGTCACGCGGCTGTCGGCGCACCTGGAGCAGTTCGCGGACCTGGTCCGCAAGGGCGACGAGGCCGGGCGGAAGCTCGAGTTCCTGATCCAGGAACTCGGCCGCGAGACGAACACGCTCGGGTCAAAGGCCGGCGACGTGGCGATCTCGCGGCACGTCTTCGAGATCAAATCGGCCCTGGAGAAGGTCCGCGAACTCGCACTGAACGTAGAATAACGCCAAGGTGGGCACGGCATGGGAAGTGACACGCGAGCCCGCACCGACGCCCCGGCGGGCGGCCCGCCGCGTGCCCTCGCACACGCGCCGCTCATCGTCGTGTCGGGGCCGAGCGGGGTCGGGAAGACGACGCTCGTCACCCGGCTCCTCGCCCAGACGAGTCTCCCGCTCCGGCGGGCGATCACGGCGACCAGCCGCCCGGCCCGGCCCGGCGAACGCCCCGAGACCGACTACCACTTTTGGAGTCGGGCCGACTTCGAGGCGGCCATCGCGGCCGGGGACATGCTCGAGCACGCGGTCGTGTTCGGCCGCGACTACTACGGCACCCCGCGGAGCGAGGTGGAGCCGTACCTGGCCCGGGGCGAGGGCGTGATCGTGGTGCCCGACGTCCAGGGCGCGGCGAGCCTCCGGGCGATGTTCCGCGGGGACCTGCTCTCCGTGTTCATCGAGCCGCCGAGCTTCGAGGAGCTGGAGGCGCGGCTGCGGGGCCGCAAGGACATGCCCGAGGAGAGCGTGCGGCGGCGGGCGGCCGCCGCGCGGGGCGAGGTGGAGCGGGCGCACGAGTTCGATCACCGGATCATCAACCAGGACCTCGAGACCGCGACGCGGGAACTGGAAGGCGTCATTCTCGCGCGGTTTCCGAACCCAAAGGGGGCAACATGCTCGACGAGTTGAAGGAAGAGGGGATCGTGAACAAGGTCGGCGGCCGGTTCAAGCTGTCCACGCTCATCCAGAAGCGGATGGTGGCGCTGAACACGGGGGCCAAGGCGCTCGTGGACGTCCGCGGGGGCGACAAGATGGCGATCGTGATCCAGGAGATCCTCCAGGACAAGATCTACCTCGACTCCACCGGCAACGTGCAGACCGGCAACGCCAAGAACCAGACCATCATGGCGAACCTCCCGGGGTCCTACCCCGGCATGCCCGGGGCCGCGCCGCCGATGCCCGGGTCGGGGGTCCGCGCCGACGCCGACGACTGACCCGCTGGCACCCGGCTCACCGGTCCCGCGGCCGCCGGGGAAGGTGTCCCTTCCCCGGCCGCGTTCCGAGCGAACTCCCGCTCCCGTCCGGGCGTAGAACGCGCAGCGTCCCCGCACCCCACACGGGTCCCCCGCGATGTCCGAGCCAACCCCCGGCCCCGTTCTCACGCCCACCGCGGACACCAACCCCTACGTGTCGGTGTCCTGGGTCGCGGTCGGGGCGATGGCCGCCGCCTCGCTGTTCCTGCTCCTCCTCGTTGCCCTGGGCGTCGTGGCCTTCCGCGAGAAGAAGCCGCTCCTGATGGAGGAGCTGCTGGTCCTGCCGCTCGTGGCGATCGTCCTGTCCTTCGCGGCGAAGCGGCTCATCCAGAACTCCGAGGGCACCCGCACGGGGGTCCTCGACCGCGACGCGGTCCGGCTCGACCTCGTGAAGGCGTCGTGGTGGATCGCGGTCGTCGGCGGCCTCGGGTTCGCCGCGTACCTGTTCGCCATCGGGTACTCGGTCCGGCGCGACGCCGCGATCAAGGCCGAGGAGTGGGCCGGGCGCGTCCTCGGCGACGACCCCGACAAGACCGGGTGGGCCTTCCTCCGCACCCTCGACCCGGGCCGCCGCGCGGCCATCGCCCCCGACGACCTGCCCCGCATCGAGGCCGAGTTCGGCCCGGTGTTCCTCGCGTTCAAGCAGGCCGACCTGTTGCTCCTCGCGAAGCGGAACCCGGAGGCGTGCCGGTTCACCAACGGCAGCGTCAAGGACTGGGTGTACCAGCCCGGGCTGACAAAGTGCGCCTTCGCCGGCACCGTGCGGTGCCCCGAGGGGCTGTTCCCGGTCGAGTTCGAGGTGCGGGGGACCGAGGGCGGGGCCAAGGCCGACGTGACCAAGGCCGAGATGGTCGGCCGCCAGTGGTCGGTCACGTACCAGCCGGGCCAGAAGTTCATTCTGCACGACAAGGTGACTCGCACGCCGTACGGGTGGCGGGTCGCGGAACTGGAACTCTCCGCCGGGCAGGCCGCCCGCCAGTTCCTCGACATCTCCGCCGGGAGCCCGGGGATGCGGGCGTACGCCTACCAGATGCTCATCACGCCGACGCCCGACCCGAAGGTGATCGACCGGGCCAACGTCGCATCCCACGCGCGGGTGTTCGGATTCGACACCCCGCTGGCGTTCACGTTCACCCCGGACTACCTGCCGTACATGCGGAACCAGTTCGTCCGACTGCGGGACGGGGCCGAGCCGACGGCCGAGCAGCGGGACCTGTTCCTCAAGACCTGGAACGAGAGCGGGCTGCTCCCGGTCGGCCGGCGGATCAAGGACAACGAGAAGCTCGACTCGCAGGGCACCTTCTCGGTGACCGACGTGGCCGTCGAGGTCCGGGTCCCGTGCGAGGTCCCGCTGTACGGCAGCGGGACCGCGGCCCGGGGGCGGCTCGTGCTCGTGTGCTCCGAGCCCGACGTGCTCGCCGAGGTCAACAAACTGCGGGCCGAGGCGGACCCGGACCAGGGGACCGCCACCCCGCCGCCCGACTTCGGCAAGCGGCCGTTCCGGTGGCGGGTCGCGCGCGTCGAGACCGACCTCAGGGAAGTGAAGCCCCAGCAGGCCCCCGGCCGGTGACGCGGGGCGGCCCGGGGTGCGTACAATTCGTGCAACGGGTCGCAATCCTTCCGAACGGTGCCTCCGATGCCCAGCTCCGACCGCGGGTTCTGCACGATCGACGTGGCCCTCGAAGAACTCCGGGCCGGCCGGATGATCGTGCTCGTCGACGACGAGCACCGTGAGAACGAGGGCGACGTCGTGATGGCAGCCGAGGCGATGACGCCCGCGGCCGTCAACTTCATGATCCGCGAGGCCTGCGGCCGGCTGTGCGTCTCGTTCTCGCGGCCCCACGCCGACCGCCTCGGCCTCGACCTCCTCCCAGGCGTCAACCTCGACCCCACCGCCACGCCGTTCACGCACAACTTCGACGCCCGCTACGGGGTGACCACCGGCATCTCGGCGTTCGACCGGTGCCGCACGATCCAGGTGTGCGCCGACCCGAACACGACCTCGCAGGACCTGGTCCGCGACAAGGGCCACATGGACGGCCTCATCGCCAAGCCGGGCGGCGTGCTGGTGCGGGCCGGGCACACCGAGGGGAGCGTGGACCTGTGCCGGCTCGCGGGCCTGCGCGAGATCGCGGTCATCTGCGAGGTGCTGAACGAGGACGGCACGATGGCCCGCCTCCCGGACCTGCGGACGTTCTGCGCGACGCACGAACTGAAGATGTGTACCATCGCCGACCTGATCGAGCACCGCCGCCGCCGCGAGAAGCTGGTCCGCCGCGAGATCGCGCTGAAGCTGCCGACCGACTTCGGCGAGTTCGACCTGTTCGCGTACACGTCGCTGGTGGACCAGGAACCGCACCTGGCGCTGACGCTCGGCGGCATCGGCGTCGCGGGTGCGGACGGCGTTCCCGTTCAGACCGAGCCGGTACTCGTGCGGATGCACAGCGAGTGCCTCACCGGCGACGTGCTGCACTCGGCGAAGTGCGACTGCGGCCCGCAGCTCCAGTACGCGATGCAGCAGGTGGCCGCGGCCGGCCGCGGGGCCATCGTGTACATGCGGCAGGAGGGCCGCGGGATCGGCCTGCTGAACAAGCTGAAGGCGTACAAGCTCCAGCAGGAGGAGGGGCTCGACACGGTCGAGGCGAACCGCCGGCTCGGGTTCGCCCCCGACCTGCGGCACTTCGGCATCGGCGCGCAGGTCCTGCACGACCTCGGCGTCCGCGACATCCGCCTGCTCACGAACAACCCGCGGAAGGTGATCGGCCTGGAGGGGTACGGCCTGCGGATCGTCGAGCGGGTGCCGATCCAGATGGTCCCCGGCGACCACAACCGGGCCTACCTCGCGACGAAGAAGGCCAAACTCGGCCACCTGCTCGACGAGTTGGACAAGGGCGGCGGGTGAGCTGCGGCACACGAGGGTAGGTCACTCGCTCCGCGAGTGACGCCCGGCTCGATCCGCGCCACACCAATCACACCGAATTTTCTGGATCAGTTGCCTTTGGTGGGGCAAGGCATTCGTGCCTGCCTCAGGAGGCGGTTGG
>NZ_JBHYGG010000110.1:0-11529 GCF_051859125.1 Gemmata sp. | reverse complement strand
CGTGATACACACAAACCCTTACACGCCCACTACTTCATAGTGCGTGAGCCCTACGTGTGCCCCTGACCTCGACCCAGGCGTCCTCGCCCGGCTCCGCGAGTACGCCGCCGGTTCACCGCCGAGTTCCCCCGGGCCAAGCCGGCCCGGGGGGCCGTGGTATACCTGCGGCCTGCTCCCCGACGGCGGCCGCAAGAGCGTCGCGCCCCTCTCCCACCGCGTCACCCCGACCGATCTGGCCAGCAAGGACACCGTGCCGGCCCTCCAGCAGTTCGACCGCCAGAGCCCATGGGACCACGGCGCCGTCCTGCGCCGGTTTCGCGCCCACCCGGCCGCCACGTTCGCCACCTCGGACAGCGTACTCGTGATCGACGACACCACTTTCCCCAGGCAGGGGAAGCACTCGGTCGGGGTCCAGCGGCAGGACTGCGGGCGCTGGGCAAGAAGGCCCACTGCCGGGCCGCTGCGTCCGCCCACGACGCGCCGAAGGGGCACGACCCGCTGGCCGTGCAACTCCTCGACCCGCCCGAATCCTGGGTGGCCGACGCCGACCGGCTGGACCGGGCCAGTGTGCCCGGGGGCCCGCCGACCGGGACCTCGACGACATCGCCGGGGTGACGGACGAGGTGGTCGTGTTCACCGAACCGCCGGCCCGGGAGCGGCCATTGGACGAGCCGGGGTCGGGGTCACCGGCGGGCGGCAGCAGTCCCACCACCGCCCTCGGCTCCCACCGCATCGTTGAACCCGTTGGGTACACGGTTACGAGAACGATGAAAGCGCAGTCTGCGGGCCGAGCCCACTCACCAGGGTGCCCGACGGATGCTGAAGAGCAGTGAACGTCGAAACACGCACGGGCCAACGGCTTACTCCTGCCCAGTCGCAGCAGTGCCTCCCGCAACTTGTCCGCGGTCCACGAGTCGTCTGCCTTCCCCGCGGGAGCCCGAGCGGCACCCCTGACGCACGCCAACTGCCGAACAGCCGCCCACCACAAGAACTCTCGGACGACACGGCAACGGGCGGCCGTTTTCGTGACCAATTTGCGATCTCGCCCGCCAGCCCTCAAAGTGTTCCCACCTGCTGGGTGCCTTCGGGCCATGAGAATGCGTCCTGCCCCCAGGCCCACGCTCCCGGGATTGGCGGTTACGAGCTCCCGTGCGACCGCCACCTCTCACGGTCACCTAGTAATTCCCGCCGATGGTGAGGGTGCCTCGCGCGAATGTTCGAGATGTGTTCCCCTCGGGAGAGCGACCGGGCAACGGTTGCCCAGCCATAGTCGCAAGTCAATTCATTCTGAGGGCACGAACGTTCGGTAAAATTCAGCAAGGCTCACATCATTTACCCTTTCCAAGTGTGTGATCCGCTTCAAAATTAACAGGTCGCGGTTCGTGCGAATGTCGGCCAAGAGTACCCGAAGGCCGGTCCCGGCGAGGGGCTCCAGTGACGCGATCGGACACCGATTGCACTCCAGTCGACGCAGCCGCGGCATTCGGGCGACTGCCGACAGGTCGCCGATCTTCGAGCCGGTGATCGCCAGTTCCTCCAGCAACTCCCCGGGCACGTGGGCGAGCGAGTCCACCGCCGTGTTGCGAACGTCGAGGTGAAACAGTGGGCAGCCCTTGAGGGGCGACAGGTCACGGAGTCGCGTCTGGTCGTGGAGGGTAAGGTACTTCACCGGTAGCCCCGTGAGGGGCGAGAGGTCGGTGAGGTTCCCCCCGTCGGGCGGCACGCCCATGACCCCGAAGAACTTCATCTCCGGTAAGCCGCGCACCGAGCGAATGTCGTTGACTGCGTTCGATTTGAGGGTGTAACGGATCACCAGCTCGGGCTCGATCCAGCCGGACGCTTCCTTCGCGGAGAAGCCCGGGTTCAGCTCGACGAGCTTCGCGGTGACGAGCTTGAACTGCTCCTTGGGCGGGCGGTGCGCCGCTCTCCGGCACCACTCGTCGTCGGGCGGACCGTCGGGGAACGCGGGCCTCGGGGGCAGAGCTTGCACCACGGTGGGGGGCGCGGGTTCAAGTTCCGGGCTCGGGCCGGGTCCGGGCCACAGCACGACCGCGGCGGCCACGCAGGCCGCGACGCCGGCCGCTGCGGCGCGCCGGCGGGTTGCTCGCGACCACCCGCCTGGGACCACTGAGGTGCGGGTCGCTTCCGCCTCGGCCGCGGCGAGTTCGCGCTCGACCTCGGGCGCGGTCGCCGGCCGCGCGGCTGGATCGAGGGCCACGAGTCGCTTGGTGAGCGCCGCGAGGCGCGGAGCGGAACGGGCGACCGCGTCGGGGATCGGCACCGGTTCGGGGAACGACCCGTCGGCCGGGAACGCCCGTGTGCCGGTACAGAGTTCGTAGAGCACGCACCCGAGTGCGAACAGGTCGGAGCGCGTGTCGAGCGCGGCGCCGCACACCTGTTCGGGGGGCATGTACCCCGGCGTGCCGGCCCGACCGTCGGTGCGGCCGTCGCCGGCCATGCGTGCCAGCCCGAAGTCGATCAGCTTCACCCGGGCGACCGCCGGGAGCGCGTCGAGCGAACCGTCGGTCCACCCGTCCGGCGCTTCGAGCCAGATGTTGGCCGGCTTCACGTCGCGGTGGAGCAGCCCACGGGCGTGTGCCGCCGCGAGCCCCCCGGCGGCCTGCCGGCCGATCCGCACCGCAACGGCGGCCGGCGGTGGTGGGTTCGTTCGGAGCCAGTCTTGCAGCGTGCGGCCGTGGAGCAACTCCATCGCCAGGAACGGGACCGCCCGGCCGTCGCCGGTGGCCGCTTCTCCGACCTGGAAAACGGTGACGACGTGGTCGTGCCGGACCGCGGCCAGCGCCCGGGCCTCGCGGGCGAACCGCTCGACGTACCGCGGGTCGCGGTCGGCCCCGGGCCGGAGCACCTTGATCGCGACGTCCCGCCCCAGTGCGGTGTCCTCGGCCCGGTAAACGACGCCCATGCCCCCGACCCCGAGTTGCTCCTTGACGCGGTAGGGGCCGATCTGCTCGGGGGGCTCGGTCGCCGGTGCTGGCGGCAGAACCAGCCCGGCGAGCCGGGACGACAAGTCGGCGAGTTCGTCGTCGGTGGGGCGCGTGGGCAGAGGGGCCTCGCGAAGCGCGGCGAGCGGCGCCGCTGCTCTGGCCTCATCGATGGTGTGCGCCTCCTCGACCGCAGCCGCGCACGCCGGGCACCCCGGGACGTGGGCGGTGAGGAACTCCAACAGGTCCGCCGGCGCGCGGCCGAGCAGGGCCGCCCGGAGCGCGTCCGGGGGCGGGCACGGGCGGCCCAGCGGTGTCTTAGTCCTCGGCAAGGTCGGCCAACTCCTCGTTCAACCGGGCGAGCACGCGTGTTTTCGCAGTGTATACCGCCCAGATGTTGATGCCCTGCTCCGCGGCGACCCTGGACGCGGGCTTCTCGTCGATCACGTGCGCCCAGAACGCCCGCCACACGGCCGGCGGGAAGTCGGTCTCGAGCACCGCGGTCACCCGCCTCATCAGCTCGCGGCGGAACTCCTCGGCCGAGACGTCCTCGGTGGCCGCGCCGCCCTCCAGGTCGGCGAGCGCTTCGTCGGGGACTGCGACTGGTCGTCGTCGTCGGACGTGCTCCCGGCACTTGTTCCGGGTCACCGTCCAGAGCCACGCGCGGAAGCTCCCGCCCCGTTCGTACTCGAACTCGGGGAGCTTCTGCACGAGGGTGGTGAACACGTCCTGCACGAGGTCGGCGGCGTCGTCGTGGCGGAACCCGTGGCCCCGAACCCACGAGTACAGCCCTGCCGAGTACAGCCGCACGAACCGGTCCCAGGCGTCCCCGTCGCGCGGGCCGCGGAGCCGATCCAGCAGGGTCAGGGAGGTGGTGTGCATGCCCGGGAGCGGTTCGCACCGCTCCCCCGGTCTCCGACACGGGGACGTCACCAGGGACAAGCCCCAATCATACCCACCCGCCCCCGCACGGGCAACGACCACCACGCACGGCGTCACTCGATGACGTACCACGTGAACCCGCGGGCCGGAACGGTCACCGGCAGCTTGGCCCGGTGCCCGCGGTCGAGCGGGTACTCCTTCGGCGCGGCGTCGCCGGACCGCACCCGGGCGGTCCGGTCCAGCCCGGTGTAGTACAGCGGCACCTCCAGCACCTGCTCGGCGGCCCGGTCGGCCGGGTTGAACACCAGGAGCAGCCCCTTCTCCTTGCCGCCCGGGTTGACGTGCAGGTAGTAGTCGAGGTGCCGCCCGTCGGCCCGGCGCAGGTGGACGATGTCGCCGGCGATCACCTCTCGGTGCGCCCGGTGCCACTTCACCCAGCGCTCCACCATCGCCCTGCTCTTCGGGCCGTCGTACAGGCCGCCGCCGCGGACCCACAGTTGCGCCCCGGACGCGATCAGGTTGAAGAACTGCGTCTCGTACCGCTCCAGGTTCGCTTCGGGCCCGCCGCGGAGCACCTCGGTGTTCAGGTTCACCCACCCCATGCCTGGCGTCTTGGGGAACGTGCCGTCGAAGATGTACTGCCGGTACAGGACCGTCTGGAGCGCGATGTCGAGGTTGTCGGACGCCTCTCGGTACCCCATGCCGGTACACACCTGCCCGTTGAGGACGTACCAGTCCGGGATCGTGACGTACAAGTTCCGCCGCTGGCACTCGTGCAGGATGCCGCACATGTACTCCCACTGCCGCCACTGGGAGTCGGCCACCCCGCGGTGGCCCGGGTGGTCGGTCGCGGCGCACGGGTCGCCGTGGTACGGGCCGTCGGGGTTGAACGACCCGAGCCCGGTGGCGTCGATGAGCCGGAACATCTTCTCGCGGTAGTCCGCCCCCCACCGGCTGCACCCGCACCCGCTCTGCCCGAACAGGCTGCCCGGCTTCCCGGTCGCGGGGTTGATGCAGTTGTGCGCCGCGCCGCGGCCCTGCGACGCCATCATCAGTTCGTACGCACCCACCCGGACCCCCTTTGTCGCCCCGTGGTCGCACACGTCCTTGAGCCACTTGACGTGGCCCGCCGACAGGTCGTCGTACGCGATCCCGGCCGGGTGTTCGATCTGGAGCCGCTCGAACCCGAGTTCGGCCATCTGGTCGATGCACGCCTTCAAAGTACGCGTGTCGTGCGTCGGGCAGTGGACCTCCAACTGGTGCTCGCCCACCTGCGGGGCCAGGAGCCGGTAGAACCGCCGCTGGGCGAGGGACCGCCGCTCGGTCTCGTCGGAGTCGCTCAGGATCTCGAACGTGCGGAACGCGCGGAACGCACCGCCGTCGGGCACGGCTGCGGCCGGGCCGGTCGGCGGGCGGCTCACCAGGAGCGCCTTCTGCGGGTTCCGCAGGAACAGGTCCTCGGCAGGGTTCAGCGTGGCCATCGAGCCCCACTCCGGGTCGCCCTCCCACTTCGTCGTGCCGCGGCCCAGGTAGTAGTTCACCCACGGCCCGCCCGGGCCGCCTGGAACGTGGATGCCCAGCGCGCTGCTCTCGCCGGTGAGGTTCCCGGTGGCGAACGAGTAGTCGCTCTCGACGTGCAGTCGGGGCTTCTGGTCCTGCGCGACCGCGAGGCACTCGGCGTTGATCTCGTCCACCACGACCGCGCGCCCGGTCCGGTTCGTGACCGTGAACGTCTTCATCACCGCCGGGAGCCCGTCGTACACCTCGTAGTGGACGTCCACTCCGAGTCCCCTCAAACTCGTGGCCGCGGGCGGCGGGGCGAAGTGAAACGTCACCCGCGTGCCCTTCGGCGGCCACGGCACGGCCGGAGCGTTGCACTTGGGCCGCCAGTCGTACGGCTTGACCGGCTCACCCACCGTCATCCCGGTGAATCGCAATGCCCCCGGGCGGGACTCCAGGTCCGGGAACCAGTCCGGCGAGAGGAACGAGTGGTCGGCGGCACCGGTGAGCCCGCCGACCTCCACCCACGCGCCATCGATCTTCACTCGTGCCTCGGGCTTCACGGCGCGGACGAACTCCGCCCCGGTGTCGGACCGCCGCAGCGAGACGCACCCCAGGTTGTCGGTCACCAGGAACGTCCGACTGACGAGCCCGTTGGACAGCATGACCTGGGCCGACGTGCGGTCGCGGCCCGGAAGTACCTGGACCGAGGCCGGCGTGGCCGGCGGCTTGAGCAGCCAGTCGTCGCCGGCGGCCCGCTCGTCGAACCGCGTGACCGCGACCGCCCCCGGTGCGGCGAGCAACCGCTCGACGAGCGCGACCCGGTCCGCGACGACCAGTGCGAAAGACTTCTTCGCCGTCGCGGTGTCCAGCAGCAGGTCGGCGGCCGGGTCGAACGCGCCGGGGGCGAATGTCGAGAGCCGGACCTCGGCGACCCACCCGTCGAACGGCTCGCGGCCCGGGGCGGTCGCACCGATGCTGAAGTTCGCCGGCCCCTTGCCCGGCGCGGCCGCCCGCCCGGGCACCCGCAAGCCGTCCACCCAGAGGGTCACCGCGCCGCGGGACTTGACCACCGCCAGGTGCGTCCAGGTGCCGGCCTTCACGTCGCCGAGCTTGAACCCGCCCACGCCGCCGACGAGTAGTTCCCAGCGCCCGTCGATCTGGCCGAGGACGAACCCGCTCCCGCCGTCCCCGCACGCGACGACCGCGTGGTACCCGCCCTTCGCGGCCGCTTGCCGCGGGTTCGCCCACGCCTCCAGTACCCAGTTGTCGTCCGGGACGAGCGACTTCTCGATCCGGTAGCATTGGTCCTTCCCGGCGAACGCGACCGCGCCGGTGAACGCCTTCCGGCGCGGCTCGGGGGCGTCGGACATGACCTTCGGCGACCCGCTCCGCCGCAGCGCCGGCCCGCTCTCGACGCGGTTCGCGAGTTCCTCGGGCGCGGCGGTGTCGCGGACCGCCCCCTGCTCGTGCGTGAGGTGGTAGTGGGCGAGCGGCTTCACCTCGGCCCGTGCCGAGGTGAGGCCGCTCGCCAGAGTGAGTGCGGCGAGAACCGGGGCGAATCGAAGGGGGACGGGCATCCGGTTGTACCTCGTGGCTCGGAGAGCGGACACCACAAGAAATGCGCAGCGCGGGAAGATTTGGGTGATCGCGGGGAAGTGGCCGAAGTGCAAGGTACGCAAGTTGATATCGGGTCGGAAGTTGGTCATGCGGGTAGATTTTTTTTCGGCCGACCGACCCAAAGTCGGGCCGCTCGCGCATTTCTCCCTCACACGTTGGCCGGGCGAACCGGCGTGTTGCTTCATTTTTACCACCGTCGCGCCTGACTCCTTTCCCAGGAGAACTCACGTGATCCCGGTCCCGACCCGTCGCGCGTTTACACTGATCGAGTTACTCGTGGTCATCGCGATCATCGCCGTGCTGATCGGGCTGCTGCTCCCCGCGGTCCAGAAGGTCCGCGAGGCCGCGGCACGCGCCCAGTGCCAAAACAACTTGAAGCAGGTTGGGCTGGCCCTACACTCGTACCACAATGACAACGGCCGGTTCCCGGCGGGCGCGGCCAACGACCTGCCGCCGTTCGGCACCGCCACCTCGGCCGGGTGGGGTAGTTCGTGGTGGGTCTACATCCTCCCGCACATCGAGCAGGGGGCGCTCTACTCGAAGTGGCAATTTTCCGGATCCAGTGGGTTCACCAACAGCAACAACCTCACTGCCGCGGACACCGTGGTTATCAAGACCATGAAGTGCCCGTCGTCGCCGATCAACCCGAGCAAGTACGCAGCCAATCGGATTTCAACCGGGCAGCGGATCACCCTGGCCGACTACATGGGGATCTCCGGTTTCTGGAACGGGAGCCCGACCACGCTCGGCACGTTCTCCGATTCCAAGACGAACTACTCGAACTGTTGCACCTCAAACAGCGGGTGGTACAGCGTCAACGGGATCATGTACGCCCAGAGCCGGACCCAGATCACGGACATCTCCGACGGCACATCGAACACGATGATCGTGGCCGAGGAGTCCGACTTCCTGCGGTACAGCGACGGGACCGCGCCGTCCGACGTCCGCAGCGGCGGCCTGTACGGCTGGACGATGGGGGCCAGTAGCCCCCCGACCGCGTACCCGACGAGTTCGGACCACCGGGCGTTCAACACGCAGACCGTGCGGTACGGGATCAACAACAGGCCGGCGGTCGTAGGGGCCAACGGCGGGCCGGCGAACGGGATGATGCCGGGGGGCACCGACATTCAGCGGAACATGCCGATCCGGTCCGCCCACCCGGGCGGCGCGGTCGTTCTCCTGGCCGACGGGTCGGTCCAGTTCCTAACCGACAATTCATCGCTCGACGTGGTCTTCGCCTACGCGGCACGGGCCGACGGGCAGGTGGTCGCCCAGCAGTAACGCGCCAGTAACCGACGAACAGGAGCAAGAGATGACGATCGCAAGGTGGGCGAGGGCGCTGGGGATGGTCGCGGTGCTGGCCGGGTGCGGGCCGACGTACCCGACCGGGACGCCGCTGAAGGGCACGCTGACTTATGAGGGGAAACCCGTGGCGTATGGACTAATCAACATAGCGCCGGACACGGTGCGGGGGAACAAGGGCGTGTTCGGGGTGGCCGAGGTCCGCGAAGGGGAGTACCAGACGAGCCCCGACTATGCCCCGACGCTCGGGCCGGTGATCGTGAGCGTCCAGGTGTATGACGGGCCGCCACCGAACAACAAGCTGATCGCGAACATCATGGAGTATCCGACCGAGATAACCCCCGGGAGCGCTACGTGGGACTTCAAGTTGTCCGCAAAGGACGTTCGCTCGCTGAAGCAGTGACCACAAGATTCGGCCTCCTAGACGCGATCACAAACCCTCACGTACAAGAATGATGGCCGAGATCCCGGCGACGAACGCCCGCCGCGTGCACATGTGGAGGGAGAACAGCACGTACAGGTCCACGAACCCGCCCAGCGTCGCGGTCCGCACGGTCAGGAAGTCACTGGCCCACAGGGTCGCCACGTGCCGCTGCACGAACGTCTCCCAGTGCCGACCGCCTGCTACGGGCTCGGGTCCAACCCCGCGCCCCTGAGGATGTTCACCACCGGCATCCGGCTCACACACCGGATGCCGAGTTTTCGAAGCTCACCGAGGACGTGGGTCGAACTCCCCCAGTCCCCCGGACCCAGACGCTGCACCAACTCCCGGATCTCGTCCGGGGTCCGCGGTCGATCCGGCTTCCGGGCGGACACGCGAACCGCACTCCCCTGCCCCGCCGCGGCTGCGACCCAGCGGGTGAACGTCCGGTACGACACGATGGAGATCAGGTCCTTCACCGCCGACCCGACCCGCCGCTGCCCGAGTCGGACCAGCCGCGCCCGGTCCCGTGCGGATACACCGCGCCGGTCCGGGAGCTCTGGACCCGCGGGATCCGGTTCTCCGCCACGAGGTCCTCGATCACCCCCGTCGTGTGCAAAAATGATGTCCACGTGAGCCGCAGGGATTGTCAGGGGCCGATCGAGGTCGTCCGAGCAGATGTCCGTTGTTCAGACCGGCGGTGGGCAGACCGCTTCCAGCGCCCACCGCAAGGCCCGGGGCGGCCGCGATCGGAACCGAGGTGCTGCCCTCGGCGTGTGCCGCGCCGACCGCCCACGCGGCCGGGGACGTGGCGAAGTCACGAGATGTGCGTGCGGGAAGGCGTGGGGCCAGGCCGCATCGCGGAGATAGTGCCTCAGGAGGCCACCGAGCCGCGACCGGCACCGGACCCGAGCCGCGGGGAACGGGACCACGGCCGGCTCGGGGTCCGGCGGGCGTTCCACGGCGAGGGGCACGGTGCCCACGCCCTGGTGCGGACGCTCGGAATTGTAATGCGTCAGGAATTTCGTGGTGAGGTGCCGCAGGTGGCGCTCCCCGACGCGGACGACCGGCGGTGCCTCGTGCGGCTGACGACCAAGCTCCACGCCCTGGTGGACCGTCGGGGCCAGTTGCTCACGCTCCTGGTGACGGCGGGCCACCTCCGTCGACGTTCGCACGTTGCGCGAGGCAAGATCCTTCAAGGTTTGGTGGCCGGGATCAACTCAACATCGATGACGTTGCTGCCGGGGGCGATTTCCACTTCCCTGACTTTCACAACCAGCCCGTCGTATGGCCCCTGAGGGGGTGGCGCTCCGTACACAATCTTCTCGCCCTTGTTGTCAATCGGCGGCGGAGCATAACTTACGGCCGCCACCCCAATCAGTACCCCATCCCGCTCGTTGAAAGTGCCCGTGAAGTACTCACCGGCTTCGCTGATGACGCCGGATGCTGGTCGGCCGGTCGCCTGAGTCTTGGGCAGAAACGTCAGGCTCCCCGCGGTCACCGGCCGGCCGTTGTACGTGACCTTCCCGGTCACCGTGGCCGTCTGGGGGCCACCTCCCGAACAGCTTGCCAGGAGGGAACACGTGGCAACTGCCAGGATCCCAAGACCCAGCGGGGACGGGAAAGCCGTCATCGGGAATGGCTCCTGGTGCGAGGTTGCCCGGCTCAGGGTGCGGAGACAACTTCGCCGCCGTCTCGTGAGCCGAAGGCCTTGTAGACGGTCGAATCCGAGTTGTCGATAAGAAAGCGGATCGAGCCGTCCATTAGCAGAAAGTTGCCCCCCACACTGTGCTGGCTGCCGAAGCTCAGGTCCGACTCGTTCCCGGTGCGCCTGTTCAGGTAGAACATGGTGTCCATCCACCGAATGACCGACGCGACGCCGTACGCGTTGGTATAGTTGTTCGAGCCGCCGTTGGGGTTGCACCCGGCCCAGATCGGAAACGCCCCGTGGCTCAGGTTGCTCGCGGTCACGTTCGCGCTGGTCGTCACCTCCCCGACCCCCACCGTGTTGCTGGTGCCGTCGGTGATCGTGGCGATGCTGGTGACCCAGGTCCCGTACTGATCGTTGGCGGCCAGGATGACCCCGTTTTGGTCCGAGCCCTTACTCGCTGTCGGATCGTTGCCGCCCACGAGCGTGTTCTGTTGCCAGCCCCACGGCCAGGCGGTCTGAGGTGTCGGCACGTTCTTGGGCCAGTTTTTGGTCGTTCCCCCGTTCCCGCAATAGTTCGTCTTGGCGTAGTCATTCGCACATTGCAGCGGCAGCGTGTCGCTTGGGCAGAGAAGGGTGCGGATCACCGTCTTTGCCGCCCCCGAGCCGGCAGTGTTCGTCACGAACCCGCCCGCGGGGTCGATCGAAGCCACTTTCCCCCCGAGCGGGGGTAGGTAGAACGTGCCGCTCCCGGATGCCTGGAGGTTGTTCGCCAACGCGGACTGCTCGAGGTACGGAAGGATCCAGACGTTCCAGCCCCAGAGCGTGTTGTTGTCATTGAACGTGCCGAGGGGAAATTTTCCGTTGGCGTCATGGAAGTTGTGGAGGGCGAGCCCGAGTTGCTTCAGGTTGTTCCCGCACTTCATGCGTGCGGCGGCCTCGCGGACCTTCTGCACGGCTGGAAGCAGGAGTCCAATCAAGACGGCGATGATCGCGACCACAACGAGGAGTTCAATCAGCGTGAACGCGACTCGACGACGGAAGGAATCGGACATGGGCGGCATCTCCGATGAGCTCTGGACCTGATAACGTTTTACGGGCGCAGGCGGCTCGGACCCCGAAAAGTGGGGCGGGTACGCGCCATCAGGTGCCGCGAGTGGCTTAGAGCGTTCGGAAAGAATGAGCGGTTGGCATGGGGGCTGCTCCCTGGTGAT
>NZ_JBHYGG010000109.1:0-11693 GCF_051859125.1 Gemmata sp. | reverse complement strand
TGACAACCCAAGCAAACTGCTCGCCTGACCCCTCACAGAATCCTGGAAACTACTGTTTAAGGTGGATCCCTCGTTCCTGCACGCAGAGCGGCCTCTTCCTCAGCTTCGCAGTCTCCCACTGCTATGCTTAACGGGCGTCATCTCACTTACTCTTGTAATTTCTCCAGCTTCCCCGGCCAAAGTTTTTCAGCATATTTTTCACGCTCTCGCAGGCGGGTGCTCGTACTTTGCGGGTGTCCAAGGTGCATTTGGGAGGCTGCACGCATGGCAGTCTCTAGGCGCGATTCTCAATCTTCACACCTCATCTGTTCCTGATCTTGAAAGATACGCGAACACGGTAGAGTGGTACTTATTTTCAGTCCAGTCGGACTGGTTTTATTCCGGCCCATCATTCAACTTGGGGATTGTGGCATTAGATCGGTCCGCGTGCCTCTTGACAGTGTTCGCGCTGTCTGACGTGGATTAATTTCATTTCGCATTCGCCACGACACTGCAAAAACAAACGCTTTCCTGCATTCGAACCCTACTCGATATTGCTGTGGCGATCTTTCTCGCATGCATCAACTTCGGGGTTTTTGCCACCGTTTTAGTTCGATACGATCAGACGAAGTAGATGGGCTTGGCCGTTCAGGCGTATCTGGACCCTCAGGACTGTGACACCCGACGGCATTTGCGCGGTCCATTGACTCCCGCTTACTTCTCGGCGAGCCGGGCGAGATCCCACACGACTACCGACGTCAGTTCGGGGACCGCGAGCCGGGTCCCGTCCGGCGAGAACGCCATCGCCCCCGCCGGCGGCCAAGGAGCCCGGTCGGCGAACACCGGCGGTCGGTACACGTCCGGGCCGCTCAGGATCGCGCGGACCGACCCGTCGGCGGTGTCGTACACCCGCACCGCCCGCTCGTACCGGGCCGTGTGCCCGACCGCGACCAGCCGGCCGTCCGGGCTCGCGGCCACCGCGAAGCACGCCACCCGCACCGGGTCCGGCACGTCCCGCACCTTCTGGCCCGTCTCCAGGTCCACGACCGCGACGTGCCCGAACCCGGTCGCCACGACCGTCCGCCGGTCCCCGACGAACGCAAGACTCCCCGGGCCAACGCCCCCGCCGTTCGGCAGGGTGAACTCGCCCAGCTTGCGTCCGTCGGGCAGCGCCCACCCGGTCACCACGGCGTCGTGCCTCGTGCCGTTGGGGACGGTGTACGCGACGGCCAGCCGGTCCCCGCGGACCGCCGCGACCGGGGGGGACGCACCGGTCGGGACGGGAACCTCGGTTGTCACCGTCCCGGCCTTTGCGTCGAACACCCGGCACCACCCGGGCTTGTCGGCCGTGGGCCGGCTGAGCACCGCCACCCGGTCCCCGTCGGCTGCCGGGACCGCCGCGGGGACGGACGGCAGCGGCTTGGCCGCCGGCCGCAGGTCGGTGACCGTGCCCGCGTCTACCGCCCACAGTGCGGTCTCCGTTACGACGTGTCGCCCGCCGGCGGAGAGGAGCGGAAGCCCGACCGGCGGGCCGCCCGGCTTGCGGAGGTCGAACCGCCCGACCGGCTTCCCGTCCGCCGACCACCGGTACACCAGCCCGTCGCCCGCGACCGTTCGGACCTCCGTGCCGTCCGCCGTGAACGCGACCCCCCGGACCGCTGCGTCATGCCCGCTACCAACTGGTGACAGCACCACGCCGGCCCCGGCGTCCCAGGTGAAGGCACGGAGGTACTCGGTTCCGAACGCGACCAGACGGCCGCTCGCGTCGTACGCGGCTCCGTAAACCGGCACCGAGGCTGGCAAGTCGGCCGGCCGCGGGGTTGCCCCGAGTCGTCGTCCCGTCGCCACGTCCCACCGGACCGCACCGACGGTCGACACGGCGGCGACCTCCATCCCGTCCCGCGAGAAGGCGACCCGCCCGCCCTCGGTCGGCTTGATGTCCATGGTGCGGAGCGTCTTGCCGGTCCGGGCGTCGGCGAGGAACAGTTGGGCCGGGTAGGACTCGCCGACGGCTACCGTCTTGGAGTCCGGGGCAAACACCACGGTCCGGGACCGCGGCCAATCGACCCGGGCCAGTTCGGCCTTCGACTCGACGTCCCAGATCTGCGTCACCTGGTCGGGGCTGGCGGTCGGGCCGGCCCCCTTCCCACCGGCGTGCGACCCGGTGGTTACGAGCGTCCTACCGTCCGGAGACAGGGTGGCGATCGCGACCTCATTCTGAACGACCACCACCCGCGACGCCACCGCGCCGGTGTCGACGTCCCACACCGCGCACTCGACCGGGGCGTCCCCCGGCCGCTCCTTGTACGACCCGCCAACCGCCAGCCGCCGTCCGTCGGCCGACAGGGACACGCTCCACTGCGGCGGCCGGGGCACCCGGAGGAGACGCTTGCCGGTGGTGAGGTCGTGGACCTCGAACTCCTTGAGGTCCAGGCACACCGCTCGCCGGCCGTCGGCCGACACCGACAGGGGGTCGCCTAACTCTCGCCCGGGGCTGGTCTCGGCGAGCAAGGGCGGGCCGACCGGGGTGAGGTCGGTCGCCCGGTACAGGGTGAAGTGCTGGAGCGAGTGCGGCTGCTCGAGGGCGTGCCGTGCGAGCACCCGGTCCCCGGCCGGCAGGAGGAGAGCGCGGTTCCACCCGCGTGGCGGTCGCCCCCGCTCGGTCCCCAGCCGCAGGACTGCCCCCGGCGGGAGCGGGTCGCCGTACGCGTCGTTGACGACCGGCGGCCGCGGCCGGCTCGGTCGAGCGTCGGCCGGTGGCGGCGTCGGGTCGTGGCCGGGGACCGTGGGTGCCCGGCCCAGCACCTCGAACCGCTGGATCTTCTCGGGCTGGGGGGCCGGCGGTTCGGGAGTCACGGCGGGGGTCTCGGCCGGTGGGGGAGGCGGGGCATTTGACCGGCCGCAGCCCAGGGCGGCCGCAACGGCCACGACAAAAACGCGAGCGGTTCGCACGGGTGGTCCGGGTTCGGGGAAAGCTGAGCGTTCCGACGGGGATCATTATGCGCACCGCTCACCCTCCGCCAAGGACCGCCTTCCCTTCCTTCGGGACTCGCTGCACTCTCTGGTCTCGGACGACCTGTCGCCCCACGGCTTGAAGGTCCGAATCCGGACGAGTGGGCGTATGCGACCCGCGGAGACGCGGCAACCCGGGACACGCGCCGGGCCGCCAGCGGCCGGTCCCACAAGGGGGCGAACAAGTTCGGGTGGGTGCGTACCGGTGTTTGTTCCTGGGTGACCTGTCCCTGCCCCCGGCTGAGCGCTGCGGGTGATGGCTACGCGCCGCTCAACGGAGCGCTTGCGGCGGGTACTCAATATGGGATCACCGAGCCCATCCGTAGTTTGGTGACCGTCTCTGCGGCGTTGTACCCGTCGAACAGTCCGCCTCCGGTCTCGGACTTCCTGATGTCCAGCACCTTTGTGGACCGGCCCACCCGCCTCGCGACCACAACTCCAGCCCCGTTCGCCCCGGCTGCTCGGGACGTCCCTACGTCACCGTCCGTGCTGCTCTCAGTTACCTTCCTTTGGAGTCGCAAGACTGCCACTCCGTCGGCGGGTATGCGGTACTGCGTCCGGTCCGCGGCGTCTCGGCCGATCGCCGCGGTGACCTGTTCAGCGGAACGGGGTCGGCTCCGTCCGCCTGCTGTCCGGCAAGAGCCACATTTTTTTCAGATGGCAGGTTACCGAGCGTTCTGGGCTCCAGGTCTGGAGGAAGATCCGACACCGGCCGCCGCGTCCGCACGCAGGCGGCACACTCACCGCTCGACTTTGCACTTCGGGAGGGCCTCGCCCAGCTTCTTCACCCCGGCGTCGGTGACGGCCGTCTCCTTGAGGGACACTTGGGCGAGCGACTTGACCGCCGCGAGTTCCTTGAGCCCGGCGTCCGTCACGCGGGTCCGGCCCAGGTCAAGGTACGACAGCCGGTCCAGGGACTTGAGCGCTTTCAGGTCTGCGTCGGTGGTGGGGGTACTGGCCAGGCGGATCTACAGCAGTGCCTTGTAGTCCTTCACCCCCGCCGCGGTCGCCTTCGTGCCGTCCAGGTGGAGGTGGGTGAGGAACTTCAGCTCCTTGAGTTCCTTCAGCCCCGCGTCAGTGACCTTCGTCCCGACCAGGTCCAGGGCCGTGAGGGTCTTGTGCCACTTGAGTTCCTTGAGCCCCGCGTCGGTGATCTTGCCGCCGATGAGCCCCAGGGCGTACCCGAACGGCACGTCCGGGAGCTTCTTCAGCGTCGCGTCGGTCACACCGGCGGGCAGGTAGTACATCGGCCCCCCGCCGTACGCCCACGCCGTCGTCTCGACGCCTAGCTTGGCGAACGCGGCGTTCGTCTCCTTGAGCTGCTCGGCCGTGTGCTTCGGCGGCTTGGCGTCGTCCGGGGCCAATCCGGCGGCTGCGGCGAGCAGGGCGAGGCACGCGCACGTCGTGCGTCGAAGCAATGGCATCATGAGCGGGTTCCGTCGAGCTTGACGTGTGAAGGCGATCAAAAACACTTTATCGGTGAGACGATCGGTCGGAAAGCCGTACAACGGGCCGGGTGGCGGCCCCTCCCACTGGGGAGCGGTGGACAGGCCGCCGGCCTGCTGTTGAACCTCCCACGGCGTGCCCTGCGGAGCAGCCTTGTGACCCCTCCTCGTCCTGCGATGCCCCTCCTCGGGGGCGGGTGCCTGCGGCAGCCCCGGGCGTTCTCGGTCATCGTCGTTGCGTCGGTGGCCGCGTCCGGCTGTAGCACGTCGGCCCAGCCGATGACCCCGGACCCCGGCCCGGGGTCAAGGTCGTGGCGATCGAGAACGGCAAGCTCGTCCCGAAGACCATCGACCCGCCGGCGGTTCTCGGCCCGGCCCCGACCGCGGTCCCCGTCCCGGGGTCGTCAGGGTTCGCCGCGTTCGCCGGCGGGGAGCGCGGGTACGTGGGCGTGGCGTCAAACGACAAGCACGTGTCACACGGGGTGTCGGTCATCAAGCTCGACACCGGAAGCGCCATCGGCACCGTGAACCTTCCCGGCGAGAGGCGTGAGTGTGGCTTCTCCCTGAGCCCCGACGGCCGGCACCTCGCCATCGCCCGCGCCAACGCGTCCCTCGAGGGGGAGGCCGTGGACCTGTGCACGGTGGCCGACGGCCGCACGGCGGCGTCGTTCAGGCCCCACTTCGACCCGAAGGCCCGCACCTCCGACTTCGTGGCCGCGCGGTTCTTGACGGCGGACAAGTTCGTGACGTTCACCAGCACCGGCGGCTTCGCGGTCTGGTCCCCGGCGGACCAAACCAAACTCCTGTCGGTCCCGGGGGCGCTCAAGCCCCAGACGATCCCCTCGCAGTGGTTCAAAGACCGCGCCTGTGGGCTCGACGCAACACCGGACGGCCAGACGGTGGCGGTATTCGACGGCCGCGGGTACGCCCTGTACCGCACGACCGACGGCACCCGGGTGGGCAGGACGGACCCCGTACCGGCCGACGGACCGTACGTCGCGGGGCCGGCGTGCTTTCGCTCGGACGGCACGCGGCTGGCGGCGCTGTTCTACCTCGGTGCGGGAAAGCCGACTGGGATTCTCGCGGTGGTGTGGGACGCCCGCACCGGAAAACAACTCGCACAGTTCAGGCCGGTCGTCACCAGCGACCCACAAGAGACCGGGGTGCAGTGGTTCGGCCCCGACCACGTCATCGTCCGGGCCGGCGGCGGATGGAAGAACCAGGTGTGGGCGGTCGACATCCCGCAGCAGGTGTCCGAGGTCGTGACCCACGTGTTCCCCGGCGGCCCGGCGGACAAGCTGTGGGCGGTGGTGCAGAAGAGCAGCGTCGGGTGGGACGGGCCGCAGGCCCGCACTTTCTCATCTCGGCCGGCCCGCCGCCCCTCGGAGCGCACCCGAAGCTGTGGTTCGCGTACCGAGGGTTCTCGGTGACCGTCCCGACCTACTAACCAGGCCGCCTCTGGCCGCCCCGGCCGGCCAAGCGGTGCCGTCCGGTGGGTTCGTAGTCCCGTGCGACGGGTGCGGCGCGGGACCCCCGGCGACCGGAGGACCAGCGGTGCGGGGCAACGTCGGCGACCCGGCCGCGGTACATCAGGTCACCCCATGTCGGCCGTTCATGCACTCTCTCGGGAGGCGGGCGAGGCACGACCGCCCCGACCGGGGCGGTCGTCGGACGCCGCGCCTGCGTGGGACCACGGGCTGCGGTTCCGGGTCGAGAGCGACTACCTCCCGTGGTCGCGGGCCACCGGCGACATCGTTAAATGACCGGCAAACACCGGCATGCCTGACTCCGGAACCAATCACAGTGCGAGACGAGGTGGCGGCCAACATCGGCGTGCCGGGCCATTGCTCAATACGCTCTCGCCCGCGGCGGTCACGGCGGGCGGCAGAGGGGTGAAGGCGTCCGCCGGGCCGTGACCCTCAACACCCCACCCGATACAACTCCCGCGGACGGTAGATTCACGGAGATTTGCGATGCGAGTCATGTGGGTCGTCGTGGCGACCGGGGTCGTGGTCGGGCAGCCCGACCCGCGGGCCGAGTTGGCGCGGCCGCGGGCGACCGTCGAGGCCCTCGGGGAGGTACAGAACGGCGTCTTCTCGGCCGACGGCAAGGCGTTCCTCGGGTGGGTTGTCCCGGTCGGTAAGGATCCGGCCGACGTGCGGCTGCGGCCGTGGCCGTGGACCCTGTGGTCGGTCGCCGACGGCACCCCGGTCGCCCAGTGGACGGGCGACCCGCTCGGGGGCTTCGACACGCCCGGAAGCTCCGACGGCACCGTCTGGCCCGCGTTCCTGACCGAGGATCCCAAGTTCGGCAGCCGTTGCCGGCTCCTCGACCTGACGACGGGCAAGACGAGCGACGTCCCCGGGGTGTCGGGACCGAAGGAGACGTGCTCCCGCCCGAGCTTCTCGGCCGACCGCACGCGGCTCGCGTACTCGGACTACGCGCCGGCCCGAACGGCCCACGTCTACGAGAAGAGGGCCGGCGGCTGGGCCGAAGTGGCCGCGGTGCCCGGCGAGAACGCGGCCCTGTCGCCGGACGGCAAGTTCGTGGCCACCGTCGCGTGGGCGGACGACCCCCGGGGCGGGGGGCGGAAGACGCTGGCCGTCCGGGCGTTCGCGGTTTCCGACGGGAAGGAGCGGTGGGCGGCGGCGGTCGACACCTACGGACTCGTCGGGTTCACCCCGGACGGCCGGTACGTCGTCCAGAGTGACAACGCCGGGCACCGGCTGATCGACGCCGCGACCGGCACGCAGGCGGCGCTGGTGGCGAACGGCCCCCGCGGCGACGCCCAGGGGCCGCGGGAGGTCGCGTACCGGGCCGGGTGGGTGGCGGCGGTCGTCCGCGGGGAGTCGAAGGTGGAACTGGTGCGGTGGGACTTGGCCGCCGGCAAGGAGGCGAGCCGGACCGCCGTCGAGTCGCCGTTCGGCCGGAACCGCACGCCGCCGTTCGGGTCGCCGCGGCTGGCGGTGGTCCAGGCGTTGCAGGACCACCCGGTTCCGGAGCGGAGGAACACGTTCTGGTCGAGCATGACCGTGGACGTCTACGACCCGGCCGCGGCCGAACCCGTCACCCGGGTCCGCCTGTCCAGCGCCCGCGCGGTGATCGCGTCGCCCGACGGCGAGACCTTGGCCGCCCTGGGGACGAGGATGTTGATGTTCTACCCGCTGCCCGCGAACAAGTAGCCGGGCGGTGCGGGCGTGTCGCACGTCCGGGCTGAGTGGGCCGACCCCGACGCCCCTTGTCGGAGTCGGGGTGTCGTCGGATCGCTGCGCCGTAACCCCGGACGTTGCCTCGGCGGGCGGGGGCCTGTGGGCCGTACGACGGCCCCGCCGGGCGGACCGCCTGGCCCTTGGCCTGTCGGCTGTGGCGCTGCGGACCTCGTGTGCGTCAGGATTCCCGAAGTCGAGCCGAGGCGGTCGGGCACCCGACCCGCCCGAATCCCAACAGCCGAGAGAACAACGCGATGCCCCGGACGCCCACTTCGTCCCCGGCCTGCCGCCCCGTGCGGTGGTCCGACGGCACCACCGGCGTGTTGACGTGTGCGCGACTCGACGGCGGGACGCTCCGGCTGGAACTGGTCCGCGGCGGGATGCCCGTCACGCTCACGCTGGAGCGGCTCGCCCCCGACTACTACGCCGGCCCGTGGGCGGCCGCCGGCGACCGCCCGGCCCGCGGGTCGGCCAGCGCCGCCGCGACGTCGGGCGTCCGCGACGAGTACCGGCTGGCCGGCCGGTGGTACGAGGGGGCGGCGGTCACGGAGTGGGCCGCCGACGGTGTCACGCTCGGGTAGCAGACCCACTGCCTCCTCATGAGGACGACGAGGCATCGCCTCTGGCGTACTCATGCGGCGTCGGTCGGTCCCCCCGCGACGCTCCTCGCCCCGACTCCGCAATCGCGAGAACTTCGCCCGCCCTCGGAGCCGCTGGGGGCAGTGGCCGCGGCGTGGGCCGGCGGCCGTTGCGGTGCCTGGGGCCTGTTACTCGGCGACTGCGTCCCGCCGGACCGGGAGCGCGAGGCGGCGGGCCACCGGCAAGAACCGGGCCGGGTCGGCGAACACGAACTCGGCGGCCTGGCCGCCGGTCTCGATCCCCAGGAACCGCTCCGGGCGGCCGCCGTCCGCCACCGCGAGGTTCACCGCGGCGACCACCGCCGCCACGTCGTACCAGTCGCCGAAGTTCTCGGGGTCGAACTCGTACACCCGCCCGGCGTGGACGAACCGCACCCGCAGCGGGCCGTCGGGGTCGAACGTGTCGGCTACAGCATCCTCTTCGGGATCTTCGTCTTCTTCGTCGTCCCGGTCTTCGTCGTCGGCCTCTTCTTCGCCGGGGGTCTGAACGGCGCACTCGGGCGAGAAGCCGCCGCGGGAGTGGCGACCGAACCGCATCACCAGTTTGTCGTGGGGGCTCGGCCGCTCGTCGGACTCGGCGTCGAACGAGACCAGGAGGCCGGCGGCGTACAGGGCGGAGCGGACCGAGCCCGGGTGGGCCGGGTCGAACGCGCCCGACTCGTGCTGCTCGAACTTGCGACCGGCCTCGTACGCCTCGTCGACCGGCAGCGGCAGGAGGCCGGCACCGGCGAGCGCCTCCACCAGGGCGGCCCGGAGGTCGAGCCCCTCAAGTCCCCACAGGGCGACCGCCCGGGTTCGCGGCGACAGGTTCGGCACCACCCTCCCGACAGGCGCACGGCGGCCGCGTGTATCAAAACCACTATTGGAGTTCTATCGCTTCGACTTCCCACGACGGGCCGGTCCAACGGGACACGGAACCGACACCTCCTGGCTGTGACTCGGTCCCGGGGACCGACGCCGGGTCCGCCGGGGGCGCGCTCACGGGCAGAGTCGTGCGACGCGATGCACTACCCCAACCCGGCGCACGCCCGGGGCGACACGGACACGGAGTACGTGAAGTGGGGAACCGACCCCGGTGCACCGGCGGGTGCGACACCGCGTCGCGGCCTGGACCGCGGGGGCCGGTCCCGGGTACGGTGCCGGGTGGCCGGCGGGCGGCGGGGGCCGTGCCCGCACGCCGCGTTCGTGTCGGTCGGGGTGACCGGGTCCGACCCGGCCGGGCGGCCCGACGACGCCCTGACATGGCTGTGGCTGTGGACCCGGGGCCGGGGGCTGGAGCGGATGCCGCGGCTGACCCGGCTCGCCGAGGCGGTGGACCTGGTGGCGTGCGGCATCCCCGTCGAGGGCGGGCCGCCGCTCGACGCCGAGTACCGGGCGGCCGGGATGGCGGCAGAGGAGCGGGACCACGACGCCCCGGGCTCCGGTACGGTGACCCTGGTGGCCCCCGGCCGAGGGGCTGCTCGACGGGCACGGGCTGTACGCGCACGACCCGGCCGCCCTGGTTAGTGCCCTCAGTCAGTGGGCGGCATGGCCGGCCGCGTAGAGTCGGTTCCGAGGTGAGAGTGGGTCGATCGGCGCGGCCGGGTGCCGGGGGCAACGGGTCACCGGACCGGGGCGGGCGGCTACCGGCTCGCCGTGGTGGTGCACGCCGGGTCCGGCCAGGACGGGGAACCTCCCGAACACGTGACGCGTGGTGCGTCGGCCTCGCGCCCGCGTCCGGCGACGGACCTGCAATCCCGCCACCACGGGCCTTTCCCTCGCCGGCGACCGGCTCGAGGCCCTCCGGATCCCCCCGGCTGTGACACGTTGACCGTGCTGGACGTTCCAGGGAGGCGTCCGACGCCACAGCGGCCCCCGCCGTGGGCTTTTTAAGTTGTGTTTTTTTATGGCTCCCCCCAACTCAACCCTTTGTCGCTTATCGCGGGCCTCAGGAACCGTGCGTCCGCAGACACTGGCCCTATTCGCCGCTTCCCTCACGTCACTTGTTGCCCCGACACGAGCCCCGGGGGCATCACGCGCCGGGTCGGGGACATCGGCACGCCCGGACAGACCGTTCCCGGCGGCACCGGGCTTGCGTCTCCCTGCCTGTCGGCCCCCCGCCAGGGGGGGGCGGAAACCCAGGAGAGGAGGCGAACATGTCTGCCGAAGTGGTCGCGTACACCAGTGCCACCTGCCCGCACTGCCACCGGCTCAAGGCGTACCTGCGGAGCCACAACGTCCCGTTCCGGGAGCGGGACGTGGCCACGGACGAGGCGGCTGTCGCCGAACTCGAGCAGATGGGCGCGACCGGGGTGCCGGTGATCCGCGTGGGGGGCGAGGTGCTGATGGGGTTCAGCCCGGACCGGCTCGACGAGGCGCTCCGGTCGCACGGGGCGGCCGCCGGGGCGTGAGGGACGCGTGAGCGGTCCCGAGGCGGGGCACGCGGATGCGGGCGACGCAGAAGGCCCGCACGGTCCCCCCGCCCGTCGCGCCGCCGGGAGGCGTTCGCCGCCCTCGTCGCAGCGCGGGACGGCGGGCTCCGCGTGCCCGCGTCGCGCGAGCGGGTGGGGACGAGTTCGGGCCGGCCCGCGAGCACGTGGAGCGGATCGAGGAGGGAACCCGAACGGGCCGACCCACTGTCAACGAGGAACGGAAGTCTCGGCCGTCTTCCGCATGGGGGTCGCGCAGAATGACTCGCGTTGCATGTGCCCCTGCCGCGCGGGGCGCAGCAAGAAGGGTTCAACTCGGCGGAAGCGACCGGAGATAGTAGCAGACCGGTGAAGAAGTGACGAAATACAAAGCACCAAATCGGAGCCTGCCCGAACGAGACACGTCGGGCAGTGAGCGGACGGGACGCGGGGTGGAATCCCAGCGTCACGACGCGAACACGTCGGCCATCGACTTCACCGACTCCACCCCGTACTGCTTGACCAACTGCTTCACGGCCCACGCCAGTTCAACAGGGCCGCTCGTCCCGTGCGGCTTGCCGTTCGCCGGAGCGGCCGCGCGTGTGGCGGCAGGTTTGCTCGTCGCGGCCGGTGCTTTCGCCGGTCCGGGCGGGCGGCCGCGCTTGCCCGGCGACGTCCCTGCACCCTTGTTGATTTTGGTCTTCAGGGTGCTAAAGGCCCCATTCGTCAGCTCCATGTCGAAGGTGTCCTTGACGTACTTGACGCCGTCACTCGGCATACCCTTTCCGGCCGCTATCGCTTGCTTCACCGCCTCAACTTGCGTGGGCTTATCGGCCTTCGGGGCGTCGGCGGGGGCCGTATTTTCGGCCGTCGCGGACTCGGACTTCTTTTTCGCCATGGTTCACCAGTGTGCGGGAGTGCATGATGCGAGCGTACACTCTCTTTTAGCCTTACGGTCGTCCCTAGGTCTCACGCACTATGAAGTAGTGGGCGTGTAAGGGTTTGTGTGTATCACGGGGTCAG